>CAZPNG010000228.1:0-4694 GCA_964587845.1 uncultured bacterium
TAGGCCTCGCGCACCGTCCAAGGATGGTTGAGATTGAGGATCCGCCCGACCCACTCGGCGCGCGAAACGGCCTTGCGGGCGGCGGCGCCGAGAGCGCGCTGGCCGGCTTCCACGATTTCGATGATGGGTTCCACTCCCCCCCACGCGCTGGTCCACTTCCACGTCCAGTCGGAGCCCGCCAGGAAAAGATCGCCCTCCCAAGGGCGGACCTCGTAGTGCACGCGGGGGCGGGAGGAGGCAGCTTCCAAGCCCTCGAGCGCGCGGTCGACGCGAATGTTCCACCCGCCGACGCCAAAGACCGGACTGGCCTGCAAGCCGCTGAGCGTTGTCAGGTCCAAGTCGCGGACCCGGAAGACGACCGGATGATTCGCCTTCACGCCGCTTAACTCGACGCTGCCGTCGGCAAGCAGCCAGGCCTCGGTGACAAGCTCCGGAGGGTCCAGATCGAGCTCGTGTCCCTGCCGGCCGGCCGACTTGTAAAAGCGTTCATCGATCCACTTCCATTCAACCATCAGGCGCCACACCTTGCCGTTCGAGGGACCCGGCGTCCAGCGAAACGTCGGAGCATAAAAGATTTTCTTCTCATCCCTAGCGAGCGGGTGGTCCGCCGGCGTGCGGAAAATGAGGAAGCGCTCCAGGGGTGGGAGCATGTTACTGCGCCTCGCCACGGGCGCGGCCCAAGCGCCGGTGAAATGGCCCAGGTGCAGGCGGGTGCCGTTGGGAAGCTGCAAGACGGTCTCGCCGGTGCCCGGGTCGGGCGCGAGCGGCCTCACCTCCAGGGGCTCGCGGCCTGCGGCAACCGTTCGATAGAAGGCGGCAAACTCGGGCAGCTCGCCCATCCGCACGCGCTCAGTTCCCCGCGCAGGCATCCGCCACAAGGGTTCGATCTTCTCCGGGTGCCGCGCCGCGCCCGGCGGCAAGGGCGCAAGCTGCAGGGAGCCGTAAAGCCGGATCTCATCCTCGAAGGGCAGGACGAGAAGATAAATCATCCGCCCGTCGGGCAGGAGGGCCGGGACACGCTTGCCCCGCGGGCCAGGGTGGATCCCGATTTGGATGCGGGGCTCGGAAACGGTCCGGGCCATTGTCCAAAGGCTCTGCTTGAGCAGACGCCCCATGACTCGAACTTCCAGGGAGGGCGGCACGAACTCATGCCCCAGCACTTTGACGGCCCGCGCCGCGGCCGGGAGCGCGTCAGCCAGCCGGCTCAAGACGTACCCGTCCCAGTTGTTGGGATTCTCGAGGAAATCCCGGCGGGCGCGCATCCCCAGCTCCACGAAAAATCCCGCCTCACCCTGAAAGTACTTGCCGGTCACGGTGCGCGTCTCGGGCACTTTCAGACGGGCGAGCTCTCCCTGCGAGCCGGCCACGAGAAAGTAAGCGCGCTCGGGCGTGGAGAGCTGAATGAGCATCACGTAGTCCTGCGGGTTGCCGCGATTCACGAAGGCGCAGAAGAAAAAGGGCTCTCGGGCCGTCAAGCTCTCCGACTCGGGCACAAGATGGGCGACGACGTCCCTGAAACTGTTCGGGAACCTGAGCCCCAATTTCTCCCCGAAGTGAAGGACCTTGCGCGTGATGCGGGAGCGCTCCAGGTGCTTGGCGCTCTGCGCCTGGCGTTGCACCTCGGCTTCGAAGATTTTCACGCTGGAGACCAGGGCTTCGGCGCGGGCGGCATCGAGCGGGAGCCCCCCGCCTGCGATCAACGCCGCGACGCCGCCGGCAACGGGCGCCGGCGCCTTTCCGAGCCCGGCGAGCTGCGGCCTGTAGCGCAACCGAATGAGCGCGAGTGGATCCACGCCGGCTACGCCCGCGACTTCCATGATGTCCCAAAATCTAGGGACAGCCCGCCGGTCAACTTCCGCGCGGCCCCAGGAATACACGGTGCCGTACCGGGACTTCACGCGCACGATCTGCCCTCCGCGGCCCCGCCTGAGCCGGTGAGCAGCCGCGTGACGATTCATCTTCTCATCGAGCAAATGCCCCAGCCGGGGAACGCCGAAGGCCGCGACCCAGTCGCCGAAGGAGTCAAAGTCATCCGGATTGCGCGCCGCAGCCGCCGGCGCGCGGCGCCTTGAGTCGATAAGGGCCGCCTTGCGTCCCAGATATGGTGAAAGACCAAATATATGTTGACTTTTATAAACAACCCGGGTATGCTGGCGTAACGCTGAGACGCGCTCGATGGACCTCTTCACGCCCCCAAGAAGGAAGCTCGTGGCAAGCCTGCTGGCGATGACGTACAACATCGCGGTTGCAGCCGCGTTCGCAACCAATTTTTTTTCATCGGGATATACGTTGCTGACACGATCACTCGGGTATATCATATTGATTGGTGCTTTCGCCGGCGCCTGGTTGATCACGCCACCTAAGGAGCCATGAGACCATGGAGATTGTTTTTGCAGCCCTGTTGACCATTTTCGCAATGATAGGCCTAGCCGCGCTCTACGAGCGCCACCAGAAGCGGAAGCACTCCAACTAAGCTGCCCCTCTCTCCCCCCGGCGGGAGCCTGCTGCACAACCACCCGGAAATGCCCGGGCCCGAGCGAGCGGAAAGCGCGGGAAGCCGAATACCGCGGCCGCTCGTCCAGCCAGCGGCGAAACTCCTTCTCAAGCTCGGCAAAAGGATCGGAGCCGGCCTCCCCAAACCCATACTCCTCACGCAAGAGGTCGCGATAGATGCGGGCCAGCGGATCAAAGATTCCGGGCGCCTTCGGTTCCTGGCGGCGCCGTTGGACTTTTTCCAGGAAGCCGACGAACTTTTCCTCTCCGCCTCGTTCGACCAGGATGCGCGTGATGGCATACCCCTTCACATTGACGGCGGCGCTCCCGAGTCCGGGCTGATCATCACTGAAGGTGGGGCTTGTGCCGCGCACCATCACGCGCCTGACGCTGAAATAAGGATCCTGGGAAACCCGGGCGCGCAGTCCCTTGATGAATAATTCCTCCGACTCCACCATCAACGCCATGCCTTCACCCGCCCACGCCGGCGGGCTCAGCTTCTTCGAAATGAACCATCCGCCGGTCAGCAGATGCTGCAGTTCGTGCGCCAGGATTTCATCGAAGCCCTCCTGCACCGGCACATGCATGGAGCGCCCGAGAATCCGCCCCTGGGGATCAAGACTCACAAAGGATTGAGCGCTCGAGTGAGCCGACATGGCTCTTGTCTCTTTGTACTCGACAAGGCTTGGGAAAATGAACACGAGGGCCGGGCCCTCCGGCCAATCGGCGGCCTCCTCGACGCCAAACCACTCGCGGGAAAACTGCTCGCGCTGTGCTTCGAGCTGCTTGGCAATGTCCTCGACTCGATCCCCCAGTTGCGTAGTCACGGGATAAATGATGACAAAGTTCCGACTCTGTCGAACCGCGCGCCATGCCGTGCCCAGCTCATCGATGCGAAGGTCTTGTCCCACCTCAAGGGAGCTCACCTCTTGGGTCAGTGCGGGCACCCGTTTCAGCGGATCCTCGACCTGCGTCTTCAGGAACACGCTCACCCAGTCCGAGCGCGCCAGGAGCACGGACCACAGAATCGCCGTGACGATCCAGCCCAGCCATACCGCTTGCATCTCCCATCTCAAAGAGCGGTCGCTCTGCCGGGGCTCACCCTCGTGGCCTATCAGCACAGGCCCTCCTGCGAGCGCCAGCGCGAAGAGGGCCGTGAGGTCCGCAAACGCAACTGTCAGCTCTCCGGGGATCGGCAGGGGCAGGAGCATGAGCGCGGCGCTGGGGATGAGCAGCAGAAGGAAGTACACGCCCGACCGAACCAGCAGTTGTGTCCTGGAGCCAGGCTGGGAGCGGCGCAGCCACGCGCGCTCTGCGAGCAAATGAACGAGAGGCACCCCAAGAAACGAAACCGCAAAAACACCCACCGCGGCCCGTGAAATGCCCAGTGCCCCGATGGCCACGAATAAGACGTTGTTCGCCCACGTCGCGATGAACAGAACCATGGACGCAGCCAGGAAATCGGCTGCCGCCCGCGGCCAGCGGGCCAGCAGACGAGCTGTCAGGAAGCCGACGAGCCCCAGCGCGCCGGCCATCAAATGATGGCGAGCCGCAAGAAAGTCATTTAGGACAGCGCCCAGGTTCAGGCCCCCCACCACGGCGAGAGCGTAAGTCACGATCGCCCACCGCGCTGCCTTCTCCTCGCTCGGCGAAGGCGGCGGAGTCGAGGACGCCGGCTCGTCCGACCTCGCAGGAGAAGAGCGGGTGCGGGGCAGCGTGAGGCGGAAGGTGGTCACAGGCTTTTGGATTCGAGGATGCCGTCGCCGCGAAGGCAAATACTCGAGCCGGCCGCCGTGCATCTCAACAATCTCGCGCGCCGTGAAGAGTCCGATGCCCAGAGCGCCCACGACCGAAACGGAGCCGTCGTCCATGAGGAGCTGTTCGACCGTACCCGGGGCGCGCGTCGAGTGATGCGGCTCGAAGATCCGCTCGCGGTCGAGCTCCGGGTCGGGGTGGCCCTCATTGACAAAATCCACGACGAGCCGGTTCGTCCAGCTCACCCAGCCTTCAACCAGCATCGTCCCCAACCGGCGGCCCGTCACGATGGGAAACGACAGGAGAGCATTGCGGAACAACTCGCCGACCGCGCGGTCCAGGCCGTGGGTCCAGAGCAGGACGGGCCGGCGCGAGCGCGGCGTAAAACGGATATCAGGATTAAACATGGAAAAGGGCCGGTGATGAGTCGGTGTCTCCTGCCCGGC
>CAZPNG010000229.1:0-2698 GCA_964587845.1 uncultured bacterium
CCTTTTATTTTTGCTCACCCCCGTGACCCGGGTCCTTTTGTGGATCAGCAACCGCCTGCTTAGGAGGGTGGGGGGCGCGGCCAAGCGCACGCCGCTCGTCACCGAGGAGGAGCTGCGCACCATGATCGAGGTGGGCAAGGAGGAGGGCGTCTTCACGGACGATGAGCGCAGGATGTTGCAGCGCATTTTCCGCTTTGACGAGACGCACGTGCGCGAGGTAATGACGCCTCTTGAGCGCGTCATTAGCGTGAGCCGCACCGCGTCGGTCGATGAGATCGTGGAGGCGCGCTTGGAAGAAGGCAAGGAGCGGCTGCCTGTCTATGACGGCGCGAAAGAGAACATCATCGGCGTCCTGTATGCCAAGGACATCCTGTATCTCGTCCGCGAGGGCAAGCTTTTCACCGTGGACGACATCGTGCACCCCATTTACAAGGTTCCCCCGGCCAAGCGCGTCAACGAGCTGTTGAAAGATTTTCAGCGCAACAAGATTCAGATTGCGGTCGTGGAGGACAAGCCGGGGCATGCCCTGGGGCTTGTCACGCTTGAAGATCTGCTCGAGGAGATTGTGGGGGAGATCGAGGAAGATCCCTCCAAGAGTGTATTCAAGTGAGTCAAGCTTTTCCGTCCGTTGGTCGAAATGAAGAGGAAAGCCCATGTTTAGGAAACTCACCTTCAGAGTCCTGTTGACGCTCGCGCTGATCGCGGCGTCGGTCTGGTATCTCTACCCGCTTCAGGAAAAGATTGCCTTGGGCCTGGACCTGCAGGGAGGGATCCATCTCCTCCTGCAGATCAAGACCGAAAAACTCTCAGTCGAGGCGCGGAAGGATGCGGCGGATCGGGTGGTTGAGATTTTGCGCCGCCGGATCGACCAGTTCGGCGTGCGTGAGCCCTCCGTCCAAAAGGAAGGCGCCGAGCGCGTCATCATCCAGCTGCCCGGGGTGACGGACCGCGAGCGCGCGGTGGCTTTGGTGGGCCGCACCGCCATGCTGACGTTTCAGATGGTGTCCGACGACGCCGAGGTGATCCGCAAGCTTCAAGCCGGGGAGCCGGCGGAACCTTACGTGCTGCGCAAGGAGCAGAACCGCACGCAGGTGGCGGTCGACAAGAACATCCTGTTGTCGGGCGACACGCTGGTGGACGCGCAGATGTCTTTCGACACGAGCGGATTCGGCCAGCCCGTCGTGCTTATCGAGTTTAACGCGGAGGGCGCGAAGAAATTTTCAGACGTCACCGCCGCCAACGTGGGCAAGCGCTTCGCCATGCTGCTCGACGACGACGTGCTGTCGGCCCCGGTGATTCAGGAGCCCATCCCGTCGGGGCACGCCCAGATCACCGGCAGCTTCACGGCCCAGGAAGCGAACGACCTGGCCATCGCGCTGCGCGCCGGCGCCTTGCCGGCCCCCGTCGAGATCATCGAGGAGCACACGATCGGGCCCCTCCTGGGGCAGGACTCGATCCGCAAGGGGGTGCGCGCCACGCTCCTGGGCGCGGGCCTGGTGTTTGTGTTCATGGCCTTCTATTACTTGTTCGCGGGGCTTGTGGCCAACTTTGCCCTCGCCATCAACATGGTTCTGATTCTCGGCGCCATGGGGATGTTTCATGGCACGCTGACCCTGCCGGGCATTGCCGGCATCGCGCTCACCATCGGCATGGCGGTGGACGCCAACGTGCTGATCTTTGAGCGCATCCGCGAGGAGCTATCGACCGGCAAGGACTTGAAGAGCGCCATCGCGGCCGGCTACCACCGGGCATTTTCCGCCATCCTCGACTCCAACGTCACGACCTTGATTGCGGCCTTGATCTTGTTCCGGTTCGGAAGCGGCCCGCTGCGCGGCTTCGCCGTGACGCTCACGATCGGTATCGCGGCCAGCATGTTCACGGCCATCGTGGTGACGCGCCTTTGTTTCGACCTGATGCTCCGCAACCGAGTGCTTAAAACGCTGCGGATGCTGCAGTTTTTCAAGGTCACGAAGATCGACTTCATCGGCAAGCGCCGCATCGCCTATCTGCTGTCGTTTGTCCTCCTGGCGGCTTCCGCCTACGTGTTTGTCAAGGAGGGCGGGCGCAACTTCGGCGTTGAGTTCACGGGCGGCGCGGTGGCGGACATCAAGTTCCAGGAGGCGATTTCGGTCGATGAGGTGCGCACGCGCCTCACTAAAGTGGGCATGCGCCATGCCCTGATCCAGGAGGTGACCGGGACAAATGAGTTCCTGATCCGCCTGGGTGGGGAGGTGATCACGAAAATCGATCAAACCTTCGACCGGGCGTTCCGGGGCAAGCCCTATGACGTGCTGAAGATTGAACAGGTGGGCCCCATGGTGGGGCGGGCGCTGAAGAAGGAAGCCCTCCTGGCCGTCACCTTGGCGCTGGTCGGCATCGGCATTTACGTCTCCCTGCGCTTCCGGCGCGCGAGCTATGCGATTGCGGGCGTCCTCGCTCTGATCCATGACTGCCTCGTGGCCATGGGGATTTACGCGCTCTCGGGCCACGAGATCGGGCTCACGTTCATTGCCGGCATTCTGACGGTGGCCGGTTACTCCATCAACGACACCATCGTCATCTTCGACCGCATCCGCGAGAACGTGCGCAATTTCCGAAAGCTTTCGTTTTCGGAAGTGATCAACCTGAGCGTGAATCAAACCCTCTCGCGCACGATCCTTACCTCATTCACCGTGCTCATGACGGTCGCTTGCCTCTA
>CAZPNG010000230.1:0-5580 GCA_964587845.1 uncultured bacterium
CTTGTTTTCTTATTGATTTGCGGTTTCGAGGAAGAACACGCTGGCGGTGCCGAAGATGAAGATGCCTAGCCACGCGCTCACCAGGGGCGGCAGCGCGCCGGACTTTCCCAGCGCCAGCGAAAACGCGTTCACCATGTGGTAGCAGAAGATGAGCGCGAGGCAGTAAAGGACGCTTAAGGCCACGCGCTTGCGCGATTGCGTGCGTGCGAGGAAGGGAACACAAATCAGGATGGCGATGATGCTCTGCCAGGGCGCGGCGAGCTTCATGTTCAACACCACGCGCTCGTTGCGGGCGTCAATGCCGCTCGCCGCCAGCTTCTCCACCCGGGAGCGCAATTCCTTAAAACTCAAAAGGTCGCTTTCCTTCGCCGCGGCCACGAAGTCCTTGAAGGATTCCGTAATCTCCGGCAGCGTGTCCTCCTGAATCACGCGCGGCTCGCCGATCAGCTTTCCCTGCGTGTCGGTGTTGTACATCGAGACGTGGCGGAAAAGCCAGCGGTCCTCCTGCCAGACGGCCTCCTTGGCCACCACCTTCTTTTTGATTCGCCGAGCCTGGTCTAAGTAAATGATGATGACCTCGCGCAAGCTCGTGGTCTTGGGATCGAGCTGGCGCGCGAAGAAGAGGCGATTGTTGGGGCTGGCGTAGGTGACGTTGCGAAGCGCGCGGCGCGAGTCCATGGATTTCGCTTCGATCTTTTCCTGGCGGATTGACTGAGCGCGCTGGTGCGTCCACGGCACGAGCCAATCGTTCACTAAAAACGTCGCCATGCCCACCAGGAAGCCCATGAAGAGAAGGGGGCCTGCAATGCGGAAGATGCCCAGGCCCGACACTTTCATGGCCACGATCTCGTGGTGGTGATTGAAGGTCACGAGCACATAGAGCGTGGCCAGGAAGGTGGCCCAGGAGATCGTCTGGACAAATGCGATGGGCACCAGGTAAAGGTAGTACCTGAAGATCTCCATAAGCGGCGTCTTGTTGCGCAACATGTCGTCCAGGTTGTCGAAGACGTCGGCCATGATGAGAAGCAAAATGAGCGTGAACGAGCAGTACACGATGGGAATGACCAGCTCGCGCAGGACGTAACGGTCAAGCGTGCGCACGGTCGGGGGTCCTTGCGAGAGCGAAGGCGATCACGCGCCGGGCGCCGGCGGCTTTGAGCAGCGCGGCGCAGGCTTCCAAGGTTGCGCCGCTGGTGCGGATGTCGTCCACGAGGAGCACGGTAGCTCCCGCCACGCCCCGGGCCGCCGGCCCTGGGCGGAATGCGGCAAGCGCATTGGCAGGTCGCTTGTCTCGCCTCAAGCTCGATTGGGCGCGCGAGAAGAGCTTGCGGCGCAGAATGAACCGGCGCACGGGCACGCCCAGGCGCTTGCCCAGGACCCTGGCCAGGAGAAGCGCGGGGTGAAACGAGCGGGCAAGAGAGCGCGCCAAGTCCTGGGGAACGGGTACGATGCAGTCCGGCTCGCAGGAGCGCAACGGCTCGGCCGCCCGAGTGAGAGCCTGCTCAAAAGCCATGGCCAGGTGCGGGCGGGCGGCGAATTTCATTTTTGAAAGCAGGGTGCGAGCCGGGCCCTCGTAGACAATGGCGCAGTGGGTTTCAGAGATGGGCGAGGCCCTTCGGCTGCAAGGCTTGCAGACGTGCGCGGGAAGATGAGGCGCGAGGGGCCGGCTGCAGCGGCGGCAGGCCGGGGGCCGAATCGTTCTCAGGCCTCGCCGGCAGCCGTGGCAGACGGCGCGTTCTATGACTCCAAGCAGGCGCGAGCACAGTTCGCAGCGCGTGGGGTACAGCATGCGCCGGGCCGTGGCCCAATAGATGGCCCATCGGCGGCGGCCGAACGTCGTGAACGGCATGGCGCGTTACTATATAGGAAGTGGCCCCGGCTGTAAAGGTCGCGGCCATTGACTTCTCACCTTGTGGGGGTATAATACGCTTCTTCGCGAGCTAACTCGCGGCGAGATCAGGAGTTCGAGTGCCGAAAGTCATCCTCAAAGAAAACGAATCTCTCGACAAGGCCCTGCGCCGGTTGAAAAAGAAAATCGAGCGCGAGGGCATCCTCAAGACGCTGAAGGCGCGCAAGCACTACGAGAAACCGAGCGAGCGCCGGCGCCGCCGGATGCGCCAAGCCCGGCGCCCAATCTAAGCACACCAAGGGATTTCGGGCCAGGTTGTCCATCCGCCCCCCTGCAGTAGCAGGCACCTTTTACCCGGCTGACAAAGACGAACTCGCGGCCTTTCTCCGGCCGCGCTTGGAGCCCGAGAGCGGCTCACTGCGCCGCCGGGCGGTCGCTGCCCTCCTTCCGCACGCCGGCTACGTGTATTCCGGCCCCACTGCCTGCGCCGTGGTGCGCGAGCTTGAGGTGCCCCCTCAGCTTCTGATCTTGGGCCCCAACCACACCGGGCAGGGTCACCCCTTTTCGGTCTTCGCCGCCGGCAGTTGGCAGACCCCGCTGGGCTCGGTGGCGGTCGATCACGCCCTGGCATCCCGGCTCCTCAAGGCTTCAAGCCTGCTGGCCGACGATCACGCGGCGCACGAGCGGGAGCACTCGATCGAGGTTGAACTTCCCATCCTGCAGGCCGTACGCCCCCGGTTGACGTTCGTGCCCATCGTGGTGGGCTCGGGCCGCTACGACCTCTTGCGCAGGATGGCCGGCGAGTGCCTGGAGGTGTTGAAGGACATCAGTCCCCATCTGCTCCTGATTGCCTCCAGCGACATGACGCATTACGAAAGCTACGAATCCGTCTCCCGCAAGGACCGGTACGCCATCGACGCCCTCTCGAACCTCGACGAAGAGGCGCTGGCCCGTGCCTGCGAGAAGCACGACATTTCGATGTGCGGTCTATGGCCCGCCTTTTGCATGCTCATCATGGCCAAAGGGCTGGGGGCGCGACGAGGAAGGCTCGTGCGCTATGCGACCAGCGCCGAGGCCTCGGGCGACACTTCGCGCGTGGTCGGCTACGCGGGCATGGTCTTTGAAGCATGAGGCCTGAGTCGGAACGGTTTCTCCTGGCGCAGGCCCGGGCAGCCATCGGCGAGGCCTTGGGGCTTGCGGCCAGACCGGCCCCACCTGTTCCCGAGGATCCCGAGCTTTCGGGCAAGCGCGGCGTTTTTGTCACCCTGCGCAAGGCCGGCGAGCTTCGCAGCTGCATGGGCACCTTTCACTCCGACCGTCCGCTCACCGAGGAGGTTCGGGACGTCGCCGAAAGCTCGGCCTTCCGGGATCCCCGCTTCCCGCCGCTTGAGGCGGATGAGTTGGCTCAGGTCACCCTGTCGGTGTGCGTGCTCTCGGACATGACGCAGATCGCGGGCCCGCAGGACTTGACGGCCGGCCGGCACGGCATTTTCATCCGTAAGGGCGCGCAATCGGGAACCTACCTGCCGGAGGTCGCGCGCGAGATGGGCTGGACCGCCGAAGAAATGATCCGCCACTGCTCGCAGGAGAAGGCGGGCTTGGGGCCGGAGGGCTGGCGGCAAGCCGATCTGTACGTCTACACCGCCGAGGAGTTTTCCGAAGCATGAATCATCAACGCCAATTTACGTATGTCCTTCTATTGCAAGGGGTTGTTGCCTGCATGGGCCGGCTGTGATAGGATGAAGAACCAACCGTGAAATTCCAAGCCGTCAAAGGGATGTCGGATGTCCTGCCGGGAGAGGTCGAGGCCTGGCAGGAGCTGGAGGCTCGGAGCCGCTCGTGCTTTGAAGCACATGGGTACCGGGAGATCCGCACGCCTCTGCTTGAATCGACAGAGCTCTTTGCCCGCTCGATCGGAGAGGCCTCCGACATCGTCCACAAGGAAATGTACACCTTCGAGGACCGGGGCGGCCGCAGCCTGACCTTGCGGCCCGAGATGACCGCCTCGGTGGTGCGCGCGGCCGTCGAGCACAATCTCATCGTCGAACATCGGGCGCTGCGGGTTTACTACGGGGGGCCCATGTTCCGCGCCGAGCGGCCCCAAGCCGGCCGGCGCCGCCAGTTCTTTCAGTGGGGCGTTGAGCTGCTGAACGCCCCGGCGGGCGCAGCGGACCTGGAGGGGGTGGCCCTGCTGGACCGCACTCTGCGCGCCCTCGGGCTCGATCGTTTTGAAATCCGCATCAATTCCCTGGGCGAGCCCGCGACGCGCGAGGCCTACCAAGCGCAACTGGCGGCGTATTTTCAAGACAAGAAAGGCTCCCTGTGCGAGGAGTGCCGCTATCGGTTGGAGCACAACGTCCTGCGGATTCTCGACTGCAAGAACGCGCCCTGCACTCCGGTGATCTCCAAGGCGCCGGTGCTTGAGCTCAAGGGCCGTGAGCGCGACGGATGGGACGCTCTTTGCGCGGCGCTCGGCGAGGAGACGGTGGCGTTCACCCTGGACCCGCGGTTGGTGCGGGGATTGGACTACTACACGGGCTGCGTCTTTGAGGCTCGAGCCGAGGGGCTTGGGGCCCAGAACGCCATTGCAGCGGGCGGGCGCTACGACGGCTTGGTGCGCTCCCTGGGCGGTCCCGACGTGGGCGCCTGCGGGTTCGCCGTCGGGGTGGAGCGGATTCTCGAGGCCTTGCAGCGCCAAGGGGTTCACCTGGGGAAAGCCCGCGGCGTTTATTTTGCGCTGCTCGACGGCGGCAAGCCGGTGCGGGACTTTGCGCGCGAGCAGGTCGCCGGCCCGCTCGCTCGAGCGGGTTTTCATCCGGCGTTCGACTGGGAGGAGACGTCGCTTTCCAAGCATCTCAAGCGCGCCAGCAAGGCGGGCTACCGGCACGTGGTGATCCTGGGCGCCTCGGAGCTTGCGGGCGCGAAACCGCTCCTCAAGGATCTTGAAACCGGAGAGCAGAAGCCCTTCTCGCCTCAGGCGCTCGTGGAACATTTGAAGAGTCTCTAAGAGATCCATGTTAAGGACACATACCTGCGGAGAACTGACCAAGCGGGACCTCGGACAAGCGGTCACCCTGTGCGGCTGGGTGGACACGCGCCGTGACCACGGGAACCTCATCTTCATTGATCTGCGCGACCGCTACGGCGTGACCCAGCTTGTCTTCAGCCCGCAGCGCAATTCTTCCTTGCATGCCCAGGCCTCGGAGCTCAAAAGCGAGTATGTCCTACGCGTCACCGGCAAAGTTCAGGAGCGACCGCGCGGCACCGAGAACCCCAAGCTCCCGACGGGCGAGATCGAGGTGGAGGCGAGTGAGCTTGAGATTCTGAACGCCTGCCCGACGCCCCCGTTTGAGATCTCAGACACCTCGGAGGTGGGAGATGAGGCGCGCTTGAAGTACAGGTTCCTCGACTTACGGCGGCCGGCCATGCAGCGCAACCTCTCGCTTCGCTACCGTGTGACCAAGATCGTCCGGGCCACCCTGGACGGCCAGGGTTTCCTCGAGATTGAGACCCCGTGCCTGACGCGCTCGACGCCCGAAGGCGCCCGCGATTACCTCGTGCCGGCACGGGTCCAACCGGGCTCTTTCTACGCGCTGCCTCAATCGCCTCAGCTCTTCAAGCAGCTTCTCATGGTAGCCGGTTACGACCGCTACTTCCGGATCGCGCGCTGCTTCCGCGACGAAGATTTGCGGGCCGACCGACAGCCAGAACACACGCAGATCGATCTGGAG
>CAZPNG010000231.1:0-4377 GCA_964587845.1 uncultured bacterium
GGGAAGGTGTTGAGGGTGCCGCTCGCCGATGGGAGGTTGAACCATGTCCTCATCGGGTCTTCCAAGGACCGCATCGAGTTCCGCAGCTCGCTTGCGGTTGATCCAGCGCTCGCCGCCCAGTCGGCCGGCGCCCCCACCTCCGGTCTCTCGACCTCCGGGGACTTGGCGGTCGACCCGTCTTCGCCGGGTACCCCGACCGCCGGCGCTCGCGCCGCGCACGCTGCCGCTGCGGCAGTCCGCCGGCCGCGTGGACCGCGGCCGCGACGACCGGTATGCTTTCCCGGTGCTCCACCATGAGGCGCTCTTTACGGGGCAAACCGGGGCCATCCCGGCTCACCAGTCGGCCAAGCGCTACCTTGTGCCCGGCGCGCAGCCGTTGCGGCGCATCGACGTGCAGCGCATCGGGCACCTTGCGCGCCGCCTGAGCGGCAAAGGGAGCCCGGTCGCAGTCGAGATCGGGGCGGGCAGCGGCTTCAACTCCTTCCTGCTCGCCAAAGAGCACTTCACGGCCATCGCCATCGAGCCCTACGAGGATTACGTGCGCACGATCGCGCAGCGCAACGGGCTCGTGGAGATTGCAGACGGAATTTTCGTGTCCCAGGACGTGACCTTCCGGCTCATCCTGATCGCCGGCACCGCTGAGACGGCGCGGGAGCGGCTCGAGGAAGCGCAGCGCGCTTTCTCGGGGCCCATCGACCTGCGGGTTGTGGGCCGCACGGGTGAGACGGCATCCGAACCGTCTGTGCAGCTTCATCGGGCGACCGACTTCTGGAAGGACATCGACATTCTCGACGTGGACATGGTCTGGGACGCTTACCAGGCGGAGGGCGCGAACTGGCTTCCCGCCGAGGAGGCGCTCGCGCCGAAAGCCATTGTTCACGTGTGGAACGAGTCCACCTGGAGCCACGCTGCCTATCGCGACACGGATCAGTACCCCACACTTCTTCACTGGAGGGGGGCCTCCGAGCTTGCGGGCGCGGAGGCGTTCTTCCAGGTCAAAGTGCGCCAGGGTTTCTCCGTGCCGCCTGCGCTCCTGCATGAGCTTCAAGAGATCCGCTTCGACCCCGCGGTGGAATATCCCTTTGTGTGGCGTTACAAACTGCACGGCGAACTCAACGCCCCCTCCTTCAGGCGGCTGAAGCAATCGGAGGTGGAAGATGTCTGGCGCCGGGAGGAAGTCCTGGCCGGCAGGCCGCAGATCATCAGGGGCGTCGAGACGGTGGAGGTCACGTCGAGCGAGCAGCTGCAAGGGCGCATTGCGCGCTGGCCTCATGAATCTCCCGACCGAGCCCTGATCCTCAAGCTCACGAGGGCCGGCGGCAAGGTTGTCGAAGGCGCCTACGTGCCGGGAGAACCCGCCGCAGAATCTCTCGTCGTGCGCACGGTCGAGGGAGGCCGGACGCAAGACGTGTCGGTCCCGCTCTCGGACATCGCCTACGGCCCCGCCAGCACGGCTTACCTCGTTACTTTGGATCCCGGCGCTTTTGACCGGCACTTGCTGGTGGCCTTTATGCTCGCGGAACTCAAGGATTTTCTCGCCCGCCGGGCGCCGGCGGCGGTGGACATGGACCGGCCGCTTCTCTCGTACGCCGGCTACTACTCCCTCGGCGGAGCGCACGTGCGGGACCTGCGCGCGGACAAAACTTATTTGTCGCCGATGGCCCAGCCGCTTCGCAAGCAGGATGTGCTCTGGATGGGGCACATCGCCCGCCGCGTGAGTGGAAGGCCGGTTGCGGTCGCGGTCGAGTTGGGAGCGGCGAGCGGGTTTGCCTCCTACCTTCTGGCCCGTGACCACGGGCCCAGCCTGGTGGCCATCGCCGTGGAGCCGGACAGGCCCTATCTGGAAGCGCTGGCAAGCTGGAACGGGCTGAGGGAGATCGGGGAGGGGATTTTCGCCTCGACGGATCCCGGCGTTCGTTTCCTGCTGGTCCTGGGCTCAGCCGAGAACGCGGCCGTGCGGCTTCAGGAAGCGGCGCGGGCGCTCGGCGACACGAAAATCTGGTTGGATTTCGATCCGAAGGCGCTGCGCGAGGTCGACCTGGTGTGGGACGCCTACCAGCCGCCCGACGGCAACTGGCTGCCGTTTGAGGAAGCCATCCGCCCGAAGGCGATCCTCCACATTTGGAACTTCAGAGCGGGCCGGCCCCCGGAATCCTACCGCGACACCGACCGCTATTCATCGCTGCTTCATTGGCAGGGGCCCTCCTCCTACATGGGGGGCAAGTCCAACTTTCATGTGAAGGTGAGATCGGACCTCGCAGCGGCCCTCCCGTTTGATCCTTTGAGAGGAGAACTCGAAGCGCTCGAGGCCGATGAGTATCCCTTCTTCCGGCTTCAGAGGGCAGCGGCCCTTCAAGCGTCGGGGCGGGGCGTCCTCTCTATGAGCCCTGACGATGGGTTGATTTGGCGCGACAGCCCCCTCTTCGAAGGGGCTCCGTCGCTCGAGATGATCGATCGCGCTGAGGTACACACCTTCGAGACACACGAAGCGTTTGGCAATTTTCTAAGCGGGCTTCATTTTCATGACGACATGGTCGTGCTGCTCGAGTTTCGCCTAGCCGGCTGGCGCGAGGTGTCGGGCAACTTTCAGATGGGAAATCTGAAGGACGGGGTTGTGCAGATTGCCGTGTCTGATTCCATCGGGAACCGGGACTTCTCGGTTGCGCTGGCCGACCTGGACTACGCACCGCAGCCGCGCGCTTACGTGATCCACTTGAAGCTCGGCGTGTCGAGCCGGCACATCGGCCTGTATCAATTCGGCCTGGAGTTCGCGCAGCGCAAGGAAGCCCTGCTGCGCCGCGCGCCTGCGGTAGGCGTGATCCGTGAACAGAAGGAGGAGGGAGGGTGGGAAATCAGGAGCGGTGTTGGCGGCGCCGCTTCTCACAGTGGCGGCCCCATGCATCGAGGGCGCCCAGAGCGAGAAAAAACGCCGCCAACACGCTTAGACCCACGAAACCGTACATCGATGGATCGATTCTCTCGATCATGGCTCAATCAGCAGGATAGCACAGTAGAAGGCGAAGGTCAACGCGAGCCCCATTCCGACGACCCACTGGACTCCGGGTTTGGGATCGACAAGGGGAGTGACGACCATCAGGGCGATCACAATGTGCTCGACTCCCGTGAGCACCTTGACCGTGTTGGCTCGTTGCCGGGCGGAAAAGATCATGGCGCACCCACGCTAGCACGAGAGTGGCAAATAGTCAATACGAAATTGATGAAACAGCAATCCCCGGGCCTCCCACCTGTGCGGGGAAAAGCCGGGCGCCGGGCGCCCGCGGTTGCGCCGGATGGGGTCGAGATCGCAGACTGGCTCACGCGCACGCGCGGCACACAGGGCGTCTACAGTCTGGCCTCCATGGTCGAGGCAGATCTCAAGCGAATCGGAGTGGATCCCTGGGAACTCAAGGGCCCGGAACGCCAGCGCGTGGTCGAGCGAGCTGCGCGCGCGCGTGTCGAGGTCTTGTCTCGTTTCGCGGACGACGTCCGGCAATTCGCCATCACCTCAGGCTTTAACGTGAGGCTGGGCGACGTGCTGTGGTCGATGCACGAGGCCCGCCTTCTGACGGAGAGCGACGCCTACAAGGATGTCTTCGTGAAGGCCGTCAGAGCGTATTTCACGATGACGTTCGCGCAGCGGCTGCTGCACCGCAGATGGTTGCACGAATCACTCAACCAGAGACTGGAGCTCACGACTCCGGCTGAAATCGCGCAGGCGGTCCGCGAGGCGAGCGGCTTTGAGCTCTCGGAGATGAACGATGACAATCCCGTGCTGTCGCTTCCGTACCTTTTCCACGCGCGCGCGCAGGCGAGGCAGGTCAATCCGCACGCCGAGAACTGGACGGCCCTGTCGGGCGCGTCGGGGGCCGGGATATCCGACTTTCTCGTTGCGACAGGCGCCGGCACGGGGCTCTTCTTAGATGAGCACCGCGTCGATCCCGGGCACGTGCGGCGGTGGGCCAGTTTCTCGACAAGCGGCCGCTACGAATGGCACAAGCGGCAGCATGGCTACGGCAAGTACCACGACTTCACCAGGAGTTTCTACCGGGCCCTCATCGTCGAGCTGAAAGCCGCCGGGGCCAGGAAAGAAACGGTTCGGGTGGACTCCTTCAAGGGCTTCACGCGGCTGCGCTTCAGAGCGACCTTGCCGGGCAGCCGCCGCGAGCGGGCTTACACGATTCTTTTTGTTCCGATCGATCTCGAACGTCCTAGCGCACCCAAGAAACTCGAGCAGGCGCTGCGCACCCTTTTGGGCTCGAAGCGTCTCCATGCGTATTACCAGCGGGCCGGCCAAGGCGTCTCCCGGGAATGGGGGCGAATCCTCCCCATCGTGGAGCGGCACATGGGTTCGGGAGCCGTGGCCATGACTGATGACAG
>CAZPNG010000232.1:0-5855 GCA_964587845.1 uncultured bacterium
CCGTCCCCGTCCAGATCCATGTCCGTGCCGTTGGGGACTCCGTCTCCATCCATGTCCGAATCCTCATCGTCGGGGACGCCGTCCCCGTCGTCGTCGTCATCCTCGCCGTTGGGAATGCCGTCGCCGTCAATGTCAGGGTGCGGCGTCGGATCGTCATCGGCGCCATCGCCGTTCATGTCCGGATCTACATCATTGGGGATGCCATCTCCATCCATGTCGTCGGGGTCATAGCTGGGCGTGTCAGGCGTCGTTTCCGGCTCAGGGTCATCCGCTGGCGGGGGCTCCGTCGGGGGTTCCTGTATGGGAAGCAGTGCTCCAACGGGTAGCGTGGAGTCCGCTGGTTCGGCCGGCATGACCCTGGGAGACGGAGCTGTGGCGCCCGTGTCCACGGGGACGACTGGTACAATTCCCACTGCGGGGTCCACCGTGTGCAAAGCGATGTCTCCTTCTTCGGCTGCCATGGCAGACGAGGTGGAGCCGAACGCGCACGACACTGTTGCGGCAAGTAGAACCACCATAACCCTTGCACCAATTCTCCCTGGCACGTCACTCACGCTGCACCTCCAGTAGATGTTTGTAAATACATTTAATATCGTGTTAGTAATGTATAGCAAAACATACTCAATGTGTCTCATATGTATTATAGTAACACATACATATACTTAATCAAGCATTAGTGATCATAAATTGCTATAAGCTGTTTATTTATGACACACTTTGCACACAGACAGGCCGTTTAGAGGTGTTGCGGGCAAGGGCTAGGTTGAGGGAAAGAGAAGACATACAGTCTGCCGTTAAGCAGGGCATCAAAAGGGGCTAACTGTCCTGCGCTGGTTCTGTATAATGCGTGCACCGTGAACAGCATCTTTCTGGGCCTGGCGGCGAGCACGGTGATCTTTTCGCTGGCCGCGGCGGCCTCGGCCTGGGTGCCTCTGACCGTGGATCCGGCCGACTTTCACAGCGTGGTCGGCATGTTCCAGGCCTTGTTGGCTTGCCTGACACACTCGTCGGTCTTCGTGTACTTCCTCGGCACGGGCCGGGCCGTGAAGGAAGTCATTGAAAAGCAGAACCTGGACGTGGCTGCGATCATGGTGACGCGCCGCTTGAAGGCGCGTGCCTTCCCGTTCGCGTTCAGCGCTGCATTGCTCGCCGTGGCGGTGCCGATCTTGGGCGGGGCCGCTTCGCAGTCAGGCGCGTTTGCCCCGTGGCATGCCGCCGCGGCGCTCGGCGCGTTCGCGTTCAACCTGCTCGCCTTCGTGCGCGAGTACGGGGCGATCCGGGACAACCAGAAGTTGCTGAGGCAGGTTTATGACGCCATGAGGAGCCGCTGATGACGATGGTCCGCGCTGGGAAAATTCTGACGTACCTGGGCGTGAGCGCCTGGATACCGTACTTCTACCTGGAGTATGTGAAGGACGCGCATCCGCCGTTCTTCGCGTTTCTCGCCGTCCACCTGTCCGGCGTCATTCCGGGCGGCATCCTTTCGTTTCTGGGGCGCAGGCAACTGAAGAAGAAGGCGACTGATGCAGCCGCAAACAACAAAAGCGCCGGCTGAAAAACCCGCGCAGCCGTTGATTCAGCAGTTCGTGAACTTCAGGTTCTTCGCGGTGGATCCCGCCTGGCGCAGGCTTCCGGGGCCGGAAAAGGAGCGCGCCCGCGGGGAGGTTCAAGAGGTGGTTGCCCGCCACGAGCGGCAGATGATCATCACCTCCTACTCCCTCGTGGGGATCCGTCCGGAGGCGCATTTTCTCCTCTGGCGCATCAGCGAGAGGCTCGAGGCGTTTCAGGAGATGTCGGGGGAAGTCAACCGGACGCTCTTGGGTTCCTACCTGACCAACCCGTACACGTATTTGTCCATGACCAAGCGCTCGACATACGTGCGCGAGCACGAGCATGAAGGTGGCGAATCGAGCCGCCTGCGGATTACGCCGGGCAAGAGCAAGTATCTTTTTGTCTACCCCTTCGTCAAGACCCGCGCCTGGTACGCGTTGCCCGTGGAGCGCAGGCAGCAGATGATGGACGCGCACATCGCGGTCGGGCACAAATACCCCTCGATCAAAATCCACACCACCTATTCCTTCGGTTTGGATGACCAGGAGTTCGTGCTGGCCTTTGAGGGAGACCGGCCCGGCGATTTCCTTGATCTCGTGATGGACCTTCGCTCAAGCGAGGCCAGCCAGTACACCCTGCGCGACACGCCCACCTTCACCTGCGTGCGCACGCCCCTGGCCGACATCCTGCAGCAAATCGGCTAGCCCGCGATGTGGGTCGCCTACGGCCTGGCGGCCGGCATCTGGCTCATTGCCGGATCGGCCCGATATTGACCTTCCGGGTGGCCTGAATTACAATCTTGCACGGTTTTAAGGAGGGAGGACGCATGGCTCAGGCGGTGAAAATCGCATCGGCATCCGATCTTGCGCCGGGAGAGTGCAAGGTGGTGGAGGCCAACGGAAGGGCCCTTGGGCTCTTCAACGTCGGCGGCAAGTTTTATTGTATCGAGAATACCTGCCCGCATTCGGGCGGCCCGCTGGGGGAAGGAACCCTGGAGGGCGACGTCGTCACCTGTCCCTGGCACGGATGGTCTTTCGACGTCAAGGACGGCGCCTGCCAGCTCAACGCCGACGTCAAGCAGGAAGTCTTTCCCGTCACCGTCCAAGGTGACGACATCCTCATCCAACTCTGACACCCTCCTGTCCGTCATCCTGAGCGAAGCCCTGTCATCCTGAGCGAAGCGAAGGATCTCTGTGAGATCCTTCGGGCGAGAGGAGCTGCCCTCAGGATGATTCTCACGCCTTAAGGCGTGAGAATCAGTTTGCCGAAGAAGGCGCGGGATTCCATGCGCTCGTGGGCGGCGCGCGCCTCCTGGAGGGGGAAGACGGTGTCCACGACCGGCTTGAGCGTGCCGGCCGCGACCAGTTCGAGGACCTGCTCAAGCTCCCGGCGGCTGCCCATGTAGGAGCCCTGGATGGATTGCTGCTTGACGTAGAGCGGGCGAAGATCGATGTCCACCCGCGCGCCGGACGTGGTGCCGCAGGTGACAAGCCGTCCTTTCTTCCTCAGGCACGCAAGGCTCGCCTTGAACGTTTCGGGCCCGATGTGTTCAAAGACCACGTCCACGCCTTCCTGCCCGGTGAGGGTGGCTACGCGCTCCTGGAAGTTCTCGCGCGTGTAGACGATGACGTGGTCGGCGCCCAGCCGCTTGGCGGGCTCGACCTTTTTCTCGTTCCCCACCGTCGTGATCACGTGCGCGCCGCGCCATTTCGCCACCTGAATGGCTGCGCTGCCGATCCCACTTCCCGCCGCGTGAATGAGCACGCTTTCGCCTTGCTCGAGGCGGGCGAGCGTCATGAGCATGTGCCAGGCGGTGAGGAACACCAGAGGCACGGCAGCCCACTCCTCGAAGGAGAATCTCTGCGAGGGAAGGGGAATCACGTCCCGCTCGCGCACGCGCACCAGCTCGGCGTAGCCGCCCGGAATGCGAAAGCCCAGGATCTGAAACTGCGGGCAGAGACTATCCCAGCCGGAGCGGCACCAGGAGCACTCTCCGCAGCTTTGGCCCGGAGAGATCAGGACAGGGTCTCCCTTCTTGAATCGCTTGGCCTTTGAGCCCGCTGCTTCAATGACGCCGGCGACGTCGCAGCCCAGAATGTGGGGCAGGGGGATGGGTACGCCGGGCAAGCCGTTGCGTGTCCAGATGTCGAGGTGATTGAGCGCGCAGGCGCGCACGCGCACCAGGCAGTCTGAGTCGCCGATCGTGGGGTCGGGGTGATCGGCCTTGAAGGCGAGTTTTTCCGGGCCTCCATGCTCAAGCAGGATGACGGCCTTCATGGCGCTTTAGAGAATCTCGAGGGCTTCCTCGGCATCCGTGTCGCTCGCCTGAGGCGCGCGCTTGCGCCTCTTGGAGAGGATCGTGTCGATCACCTGCCCCTGGGGCGGGCAGACGCCGCGCTTGGAGGACCGGATAAAGTCCAGAAGATAGCGCACTTCCTTCGAGGGCTTCGCAGTTTCGACCCTCTTCACCGCGTGGTCCATGTTGACGCCGGGCTCGAAAAGAATCTTGAACGCCCGGCGGATCTCCGTTCGAGCTTGAGCGGAAAAACCGGCGCGCCGCAGTCCGATGACATTGACACCCTGCACGGCCGCGGGGCGCCCCCCCACGATGGCGTAGGGCGGGATGTCCTTGTTCGAGACCGAAAGCGCGCTCACAATCGCGTAGCGGCCCACGCGGCAGAACTGGTGCAGCCCCGTCATGCCGGACAGAAACGCCCCCTCTTCCACCGTGCAGTATCCGGTGAGGGAGGCGAGATTGACCAGGATGACGTGGTTGGCGATGGAGCAGTTGTGGGCCACGTGCACGTTCGCCATGAGAAAGTTGTGGTCTCCGATCACCGTGGCGGTGCCTTCCTTCGTGCCCCGGTGAATCGTGACGTATTCGCGGATGATGTTGTGGCTGCCGATGCGGGTGAAGGTGGGCGCGCCCTTGTAGGCCAGGTCCTGCGGGGTGTTGCCGATGACGGCCCCCAGGTGGATCTCATTGGCGTCGCCCAGCGTGGTGCCCCGGCAGATCATGGCGGAAGGGCCGATGGAATTGCCCGACCCGATCTCGACCCCCTCCTCGATGACCGTGAACGGGCCGATGGTATTGCCCTCGCCGAGCTTGGCTTTCCCGCTGATTTGGGCCAGGGGGTGGATGGACATGGGCGCACATTATAGCAGATTCGTAGGCAGACGAACCGCACCGTCCCCCTCCGCGGGCGGCTGCGCAGGCACGCCCTCGATCCTCTCGAGGCGAGGTGCTTGCACCTCCTGGTGTTCGAGCACCTGCTTCTTCACGCGGGGCCCTACCGCCTGGGCGGCCGGATGCTCAGCTCGCCGCTTTTCTTGATTGGGAAGGCGTTTTTCCGTACAATATATGTTTAATCCTCCATGAAAAACGGTAAGCATCCTGAACGGGTTGTGATTACGGGCGTGGGCGTGATTGCCTCCAACGGCATGGGCAAAGAGGCCTTCTGGGAGGCCTTGCGCGCCGGCCGGTCCGGCATTCACCGCATTCAGTCCTTCGATCCCTCTCCGTTCACCACGCAGATCGGCGGGGAGGTCCGCAACTTTGATCCCGTGGCGTTCATCGACCGCAAGCGCGCCCGCCGCATGGACCGCACGAGCCAGTTCGCCGTGGCGGCCGCCAAGATGGCGGTGGAGGACGCCGAGCTCGTCATCGAGGACAATATGCGCGACCACATGGGCGTCATCGTCGGCACGGCCATGGCTGGGCACGGCATGATCCTCGAGCAACACGTGGACTTCCTCAAAAACGGCCCCGCCCGGGTGAGCCCTTTCGCGGCCATCGCCACGTTCCCCGACGCCTGCTCGAGCCAAATCTCGATCGAGCTGGGCATCCGGGGCCCCAGCTTTTCGCTCGCCACGGCGTGCTCCTCGGCTTCAGATGCGGCGGGGCTGGCTTTTGAGGCCATCCGCCGCGGCTGGGTTGATGTGCTGATCCTCGGCGGCGCGGATGCTACGCTCTGGCCCGGCACCCTCGCGGCGTTTTGCGCCACGCGGGCGCTGTCCACGCGCAACCACGAGCCCGAGCGCGCCTCGCGCCCGTTCACCATCGACCGCGATGGCTTCGTTCTGGGCGAAGGCGCGGGCATGCTGATCATCGAGACCCTCGAGCACGCCCGAAAGCGCGGCGCTCACATTTACGGGGAGGTGCTCGGCCACGGCATGACCTGCGACGCCTTCCACATGACGCAGCCTGAGCCCTCGGGCCGTCAGGCAGTGCGCGCAATCCGCATGGCGCTCGAGGATGCTGAAGTTCAGCCCGAAGAGGTGGACTACATCAACGCGCACGGCAC
>CAZPNG010000233.1:0-3283 GCA_964587845.1 uncultured bacterium
CCACACCGTGGACACCGTCTCCGAGATCCCGTGCAACAGAAACTTGCGCATCGTACGAAGTTAACCAAGTTAATGCTTGGATCCCCTGCGGTCTCCAAAGCACCGGCACCGGCGCCGTCGTCTGTGGAGCAACTGGGCGCACCCGCCGCCGGGACCGCTCGCGGTGGACCGGCCACACCGGGTGCACCGCACGCCTCGGTCGCCGAAGCAATTCCACCGTCGCCGTCGCCCGCCGCAATGCCGGCTGCGCCACAGCCGGAGCTGCCTGCTCAGCGGTTGCCACGGCTTTCCGTTTTGCCAAACCCTTTTCGAGTCGAGAAATACCGGTCGTAATGAAACCCATATTGTTCTGCCTTGACGCGAGAAGGTTCTCTCTTTCGCGAGCAGGCTGGTGCGTTCTAATCGCCTGTTCAGAACCTTCAAACCACTCGCGAATACCCTTCAGCAGCGAAAGCAGTCTCCTCGGCGCGTAAATTGGGTGAGGATCAATGATCCCCACCGCAGCCGAACCCCATAGGCGTTCGCCCGCGTAATTCATAACTACCTCACTCAGGAGACCCACCGCCTCCGCCATGGCGCCGAACTTAGCCCACACGGCGGCGGGCGAAGTGCTCACCTCATGAACGAGGGCTTCAACACCTTTCCATATTCGCTCCATCGCTCTCCTGCGAACTGCTGTCCGCTCCCCGTGGGCTGACTTTGCGAGGGCCCGAAGCACTTCGAACCTCGCCGCCCACTCCAACCCCTTTCGTTTGTCTGCATCGTCGTCAGGCCGCTGCGACCGGTCCTTTCGAGCAATCATTGCCGGCGCTCGGCGGATACTTGCAGGGCCTTCGACATGAGCGGTGTGCCTATCGCCCTCCCACGCCACCAGCTCCGCAAACAACTCGGGAAGGATGTCTTCCTGACCCTGCACCATCGATTCGAGCCGGAATTGCTTGAGCCCATAGCGTTGCATGATCTCTTCTCGGGTGCTTCCCTCTTGAAGATAGGCCGACAAGCGCCTGCCACGCGCTATGCGAATCAGCATTTCAGCAGCTCGCATCATTCGCTCCGGAATCCGCATGTCGCCTGCTTCCATGGTGGCAACGTCACCTGCCGTAAGCGCATCGAGTTGCTTTCGGCCAAAGTCCCCGGGAGGCCACCGCCTGGCGTCATCAAGCGCGCGCAGTTCACTGAGAAGGCCATCAGCATCTACCTTCAGTTCAGCACGGATGGTGCGCAGCTTCGCGCCCCTCTCGATTCCGTACTTGACGCGCCGGCCCAACGGCCGCGCACGCGTTCCCACCGCAGAAGCAGGTGTGATATGCCCTCCTTCGAGCAGCCGGGTCTCGACCGCTGCCTCGCGGAACGCCTGGCTCAGGATGATCTCGACGGGCCCGATTGACTCGCGAATCCAAGATTCGATCTGCGCCAGCGCACCTTCGCCCTGAAGATTGCGGCGACGTGCAACCCACCTGAGCCATTCCTGAACGACATTGCGGTGACCTGAAGCGACGGCCAATTTCCTTGCACGGGCCACGATTTCGTCCACAACCTCTGGCTTAATACGCCCTTGAGAACCGAGGCGATCGTCGAGTGTGCGCGCGACCTCGGCGCCGGACTCCTTGAGATGCTTACGGAACTCACCGTCCTGAAACTCAGAGGTGACCACAAAGGGCACGAGTTGGCGAATGACGAAGCGCTCCACCCGTGTGGCGTTCCAGAGATTGTAATCGCCTTGATTGCGCTGCCTCACTCGGGTCCAATAGTTCTTGACGGCCTTCAACGCAATCTTGAATGTCTCCTCGTCAGGCATACTGTCTTCTCGAGCCACCCTGCTCAGGTACCTGCGAGAGCTCCCCATGAGCCAGGAGTTGTGTGGTCCCGACCTTGAGAAAATGTATCTGACAACAGGCCTTAGGGTCGGCCAACCCAGTCTAAACTCCTCCGGCCGCATGTCGACAGGTGCATCCCTCACGCTTTCTCCCGCCGCCACCGTAGCCGCCGCCGGGGCGCGGCGCTGGCTGCGCAGTTGTTTGCGCCATTCGCCGGCGAGAACCTTCAAGAAGGCAGACGGAACCCCGCTTTGCACGACGAGATTCCTGCCTCTGCGCACGACGCGAGCGTTTTGAAGGAAGACCGGGAGCTGCAAGGAGACGAAAGAGGCTTGCTCACGCTGCGGAGACGGCAGCGCAATCGAGAAGGTGAGGGAGCTCCTGCCATAATCGGTCTTCTCAACCCGCAGCTCTCGGGAAAAGCCCACACTCACCATGCGGTTGCGCAGCCATGTCTCGATGAACCGGCCCACCCGGGCATCGAGGTCATAGAGGCTCTTTAGTGAGCCAAGGTTAGCCGTATCGTAGCGCACTTTCCTCCGCGGGATGCCGCGGACCGTGAGCGCTTCGACCCATGACTCGATGTTGGCAGGTGCGGGCACCGTGACATCCAGCTCAAGGTGCTTCTTCGGAGACCCCGGGATAAAATCGAAGTCCCCGTAAGCTGCGGCAATCAATTTGCGGACAAGACCGCGGTAGATACGTGTGCGATCTGTCGTAAGCTCGAGATCGAGGTCAAAATGGAGCATCCGTCCGCCCCAGACACTGGCCCTGCTTGTTTCGAAGCCTTGAAGCGGAAGGCCGGCGCTGCGCAGGATCTCCCCAAGTTCATGCTCAAGCAGACCTCCAAAATGCTGCGCAAGGGGTTCGATAAAATTCTTGTGAAAAATGATCATTTCGGACCGTACTGCGTCCTCATACATCGTCGGTCCCTCAAAGATTGCGCCGATGCGGGTCTCCCAAACGTAGGAGCGGTCATTGAGGTACTGATCCAGGTCCAAGTAATTGACCTCCTCAAGAATACTCGGGTGGAGCCCCAGTCTGAAGCCGCGCGGCTGCGGCCCGCCCAGCGGCGTGACCTTCACGAGATTCGAGGGGATGCCCCTTTGCTTAAACCAATTCAGCAACCCGCTGGCCGTCAACACCTCCATCACCTTCGCGGGCGCGCGGCGGGAAAAACGCTTCTGCCGTTGATGAGCCGGTGGGCGCCAAGTTCTGCGCTCGATGCGGACGGCCCGAACGCTCCGCACTCCGAGTCTCGCGGCCACACCGTTCGACACCTTGCCGTTGCCGTTCGCCAGTTCCGGAACCGAGCCGCGAAGCCACCCGGCGATCGATTGAGGCATGAGGGACGGAGGTGAAACCTCTCCGTTCGTCGCTCGAAGAGCGCGTTCGAACATCCGTTGAAACTCGGCCTCTGAAAGGGCCGGTTTCTGAACGGCGATTTTCGGCTCTGGTTCGGGAGC
>CAZPNG010000234.1:0-3820 GCA_964587845.1 uncultured bacterium
TTGGACCACGAGAAACTCGAGCCGCTCGAGCGCGTCCCGCAGGTACGCCTGATTGGGAAAGGAGACGAGCGGATTGGTGGCAATGATCCAAAGGGCCTTGATGCGTCCCCCCAGAACAGCCTCGATGATGTCCGGATACGCCAAGCCTCGGGAGTCCGGCACGAGCGCTTCGTCAATCCCCCAGAAGCTTGCCAGCTCGCGGCGGTCATCCTGGTTCTCAAACTTCCGATAGCCGGGTAACGAGGAGGCGAACCCCGTCTCGCGCGTGCCCATGGCGTTACACTGCCCCGTGATCGAAAACGGCGATGCCCCCACCCGACCCACCTGGCCGCGCAGCAAGGACAGGGTGCAGATGGCGTTGACAGTTTCAGCGCCCTGCGTGCTGTGATTCACACCCATCGTCCAGCCGATGAAGGGCGCGCGCGCCTTGGCGAACAGCTTGGCCACCCGGCGAACTTGATCCGCTGCCAGACCGGTGATGCGCGCCGTCACCTGGGGAGGATACTTCTCAACGTGCTGCCGCAGCTCCTCGAAACCGTTCGTATGCTGCTCAATGTACGGAAGGTCAATGAGGTTTTCCTTGATCAGCACGTGCATGATGCCGTTTAAGAGCGCGATATCGGTGCGCGGTTTGAGCGGAAGATAAAGATCCGCCATCATCGCGGTCTTGGTGACGCGCGGATCGGCCACGATGAGGATGCGTGAGCGGTTCTTCTCGAGCCGATAACAAAGAATGGGATGATTGTCCGCGATGTTGGCCCCGATCAAGAAAATCAGGTCCGCTTTTTCCAGATCCTCATAGGCGCCGGGCGGGCCGTCGCTTCCAAACGAGCGCTTGTAGCCTGACACAGCGCTCGCCATGCACAGCGTGGTGTTGCCGTCAAAATTGCGCGTCCCAAATCCGAGCTGAATGAGCTTGCCGAGCGCATAAAATTCCTCCGTGACGAGCTGCCCCGTACTGATCACGCCGAGCGACCCCGCCCCATGGGCCTCCTGCACGGCTCGAAACCGGCCCACCATCTCAGTAATCGCCTCTTCCCAACTCACGCGTTTGAACTTGCCCTTCACTTTGAGGAGCGGCCACTTGGCTCGGTTCGGCGTGTGGATGGCGTCGTGTTCGCACAATCCCTTGGGACATAGCCGCCCCTCATTCACCGGATGATGGGGATTGCCGTGCACACTTACAGCCCGCCCGTTTTTCACACCGATGTACATGCCGCAACCCACGGAGCAGTATCCGCAGGTCGTGGGCACCCAGCGGTCTGGAATCTTGGCTTTGGACATGAACCCGAATTGCTCGTCGATGCCATAGGCGTACTTCTCGCGCGCGATGTCGATCCCTAGGCGCTTGCGCGCCGACTCCAGCACGCGGCCTAGCGGGTCCTTCAATGCGCGCCCCCGTTCTGCGTGAAAAATGAACCCGGAATGTTTTTGGGCACGACGGTGACGTAAAAGAGATAGCGGCCCAAAAGCTCGCCTGCGAATGACAGGAGAAACGCGCCACAAGCGAACCCCACGAGCCTTGGGGAAGTCGTGCCGGAGCTCGCCAGCCAACCCGTCAGCCAAAGCGGAAGCCCCAAGTTCCCCACCACGAGGAGCCCGATGCGCGCCAGGAAATGCGCGCGAAACCGCCGGGTGAGGAGCACGGTGGATCCGTAGAGCTCCGGCTCGCTGCCCTCCCGCAGATCAATCAGACGAATCACCAGGACCAGGAGCTGCCCAAGCGCTGCTCCACTCGACACCGTGAGAAGCCAACGCACGGGGCCCATGAGGGAGTCTGCCTCAGCCCGGGACCCGTGCAGGGCCACGTACAAGGCGTAGACGAGGAGGGCAAAGAGGGGGCCGAGGATAAGACCCGTGAGGAAGAACCTCAAAGGCGTGCGCACCGAATTCCACGCGGGCCGCGCCGGCACCATGTAGATGCGCGCGCTGGCGAAGATACCCCCCGCACCCAAGAGAGCGACCCCACCTCCTAGAGACATGGAAAGCCACGTCGGCGAGCGCAGCCCCAAAAAATGCGTGGCCAGCAGGAGCGCGGCATAGACTCCCCCCGCGATCGAGAAGAGGCTGAAGAGCAGGACTTCGCGCGACAGCCAGGATCGCTTCCACATGCGCAGCGCCTTATAGGCATAGATCGGACGGCCCAGATGAAAGAGCGACGCCGAGAGCGCAAGGCCTGTGACCACCAGCATGCCGCAGGCGCCGAACGGCAGGAACTTCTCAAATGGGGAAAGAGAGGCCAGGGCGCGAGAGGCCAAGGTACCGAGCCACAGGGTGAGAAAGCCTCCTGCGGCAAGCTGGGTGAGCACCGTCATGAAAATGAGGGAATAGTGCGGCTTTTCAGGTTCCACGCGGTGCCGGTTGGCTCGCAGCATTTCAGGCGGAACGTCGTCCGGCAAGGTGATCCGCGTCGTGGAGATCGTGATCCCCGAATCGGGGACGTGCGGCGCGTTGGCCTGGGCAGGGTTAGCGCGCCACTCAGCACCCGAGACTTTTTCGATGCGAATGGCTGTCTCAGGGCAAGCTGACACGCAGGCCGGCGCCTCGCCCCGGTCCAAACGGCCGTGGCACATGTCGCACTTTGTAACGATGTTGCGTTCGGGGTTAAACTGCGGCACCCCGTAGGGACAGTTCCAGGTACAGTACTGGCAGCCGATGCACTCCTCGGCTTGTTGGAGAACAAGACCGTTCGTCTCATTTTTCACATAGGCGCCGGTCGGACAGCCCGTGAGGCACGCCGGATCGAGGCAGTGATTGCAGCCCATAGACAAGTGATAACGCTGGGTGTGGGGATAGACGCCGCCTTCGATTTCGCCGACGCGGCGCCAGTTGACGTCCGGCGGGTTGTTGTTTTGCTCGTTGCACGCGACCACACAGCATTGGCAGCCCACGCACCGCCCCATGTCGAAGTGGAAACGGTACTGCTCGCCCGGCGCGAGGGACTCGGTGGGAATCAATGCCTCCGGCTGAGGCGCGTAGAAGCCGCACGCGTCCACTCGGTTCTTGAGCGGCAAGTGGGCCTCGTCGAGAAGGTCAATCAGCGAAAGAGGTTCCACGGCTATAACAGGCGCTCCGATAGAATTTGCAGAAGACTTTTCTCCATCAGCTTATCCTCAATTGACGTCTGCAGCGATGCTCTCGGCATCGGCCGCGCCTGTCCCTTGACTCACCCCGTCAAGCGCACACAGGCTCCCTTCCTCAAAAGCGATGTACACGTTTCCGTCGTGCACGCGCACCGGGTACACCTTGACCTGGCCTTGGCCACCCGCGAGCGCGCAGCCGGTCTCCAAGCTCACCTTCATGTTGTGAAGCGGGCAGAACACGGCGCCGCCTGCAACGATTCCATCTGCCAAGGGCCCCTGGCGGTGCGGACACTGGTTGCCCACTGCACGAAACTCCGTGCCCAGATTGAAAAGCGCGACCTCGTGAGGCCCGCACAGAACACGCCGACCCTCCTGGGGAGGGATCAGTTGGAGGTCAACCACCAACGTCCACTTCATGAGGCTGCTCCCACCGGCTCCCCGATCAGCGCTTGCGGGTCCCTGGGCAGGACAAGATCCTTAAACTGCAAGGGATGCCGTGGCTGGCGGGATTCGACCGCCCAAGGGTTGACCGCCTTGGCCTTGGCGCGCGCCAGGCGATCGAGCAGGGTCTCTTTCTTTTCGGCCGACGCCAGCACCGTCCGGCGCCGGATCTCTTCCAAGCCCACCCGCTCCACAAAATCGTACGTGCGCTCCAGGTACTCCCCGTTCTCCCGGTAGTATTGGAAAAACAAAAGCGCAGCCTCGAGCGCCTCCTGCGTGGTTTTGACCGTCACAAG
>CAZPNG010000235.1:0-4249 GCA_964587845.1 uncultured bacterium
CGAGGTGCTCCTCGACGTGCGCTTTCAGGCCGGGCGCCAGGGTCAGGTGCTTGGCCGTAAAGGTCAGGCGCATTCAAGCCTTCCGTTGCAAGACAAAGTGCTCGCCCAAATAAATCTCGCGGGCGCGCTTGTCGTTGGCCAGATACTCGGAGGTCCCGTAAATCAGGATCTTCCCCTCATACATGATGTAAGAGCGGTCGGTGACGGCCAGCGTCTCGTAGACATTGTGATCGGTGAGCAGGATGCTCAGGCCCTTGGCCTTGAGCTTCTGAAGGATCTTCTGCACCTCCAGCACCGCGATGGGGTCCACCCCGCTGAACGGCTCGTCCAGCAGAATGAGGGAGGGATTGGTGACGAGCGCGCGCGTAATTTCCAGGCGCCGCCGCTCACCGCCCGACAGGGTATACGCCTTGTTCTTGGCCAAGTAGGCGATGTCCAGGTCGTTCAAGAGCTTCTCGAGCCGCCTCTCGCGCTCGGCTTGCGGGATGTCGAGCGTCTCCAGGATGGCCATGATGTTCTCTTCCACCGTGAGCTTCCTGAAGATCGACGGCTCCTGGGACAGATAGCCCATCCCCAGGCGCGCGCGCTTGTACATGGGAGTAGAGGTGATGGACTCGCCGCGGAAGAGGATTTCGCCCGAGTCCGGCTTGATGATCCCCATGACCATGTAGAAGGAGGTGGTCTTGCCCGCGCCATTGGGGCCCAGCAAGCCCACGATCTCGCCGCGCTGCATGTGGATGGAGACTTCGTTGACGACGCAACGGCCCTTGTAGGACTTGGTCAGCGCCCGTGTCTCGAGGAGGTACATGGGGGAGTGAGGACTCTCCGCTACGTTTTGCTGGAACCGCCCGAAGAGGCGCCGAAGAGCGTGTCCATGTCGCCCGAAGAGCCGCCCCCCTGGAGGTCCGGAAAATAGGTGGTTTCCGAGTCGCCCCCCAGGATCACCCGCCCTTCCTGGGGCAGGTACACGACGTTGTCGCTGTAGGTCTTGTTGCCGTCGCTGGAAATGACCACCACGTTGCCGGTGGCCACCATCTTGCTGACGCGCTTGGTCCCTTCGTCGTAGTAGACCTTCATGCGGTCGGACGTGAGCGTGCCCTGGCTGTCGCGCGCGATGACGTTGCGCTCAAAAAGGGCGACGTGCGTGACGTAGTTGATTTCCAGCGGCCCGTCGCACGTGATGACCGTGGGCTGCTTCGCGCCTTCCTCGTTGCGGATTTGCACCGTGACGTTTTCCTTGAAGGTCACTTCTTTGATGTGGGGATCGCTCTCGGCGCCGTCGCCTTCGACGTCGATGTTGTCCTTGCGCACGGCCGCCCGCTCCTCGGTCTGCATCCTGTGCCCCTGGGGATTGATGTCGAGAGACTCGGTGAGCAGCCGCGCGCCGGTGTTGGTCGTCGCCACCACGTTTCGCTTCAGGTACACCATGCCGTTGGACTTGTCGAACATCCCTCTGTCGGCAGTGATCGTGACCGGGGTCTCCTCGGCGTACGCCTTCGCAATGACGTTGTTTAAATCAATCTTGCGCGTGAAGATGCTGGCCGAATCGCCCTCGATCTCAAGATCCTTGTTGCCCTCGGGCCGGTACATGGAGAAGCTGAAGCGGTAGACCTTGTGGAGGGGATCCTGGCTCTCCGGCGCTGCGGCGTCCGGAGGGGCGGTGGGCACGAAGGGCGCCTCCATGCGCACGTGAAGCAGAAGAAGGTAGCCAGCCAGCACAACCGCCGTCGTGATCAGAAAGCGCTTGATCATGGGTAGAAACGTCCTTGCAAAGGCGCTCTAAGTCCTCATTGTGGAATAGCTTACGTAAAACGTGATTCTAGAACATTGAGGCCCGAGAATCAAGGGGAATCAGCCGCCTCGCCGTATCCCCTTTCAAACAAGCAGGATGTGAGAATCGAGAAAGCCTAGACGAGGCCCGCCTTGAGGAGGTCCTGAACGTCCAGGAGCCCGACGACTCGGCCCCCGCCGTCCACGACAGGCAGTTCGTCAATACGTCTGGATTTGAGCAGGTGAAGGGCTTCAGCCGCGAGTTGGTTTTCTCGAACGGTGAGAGGTTTTCGGGTCGCCACCTCGCCCACGGGCCGTGAGAGCAGATCCTCGCCGTTTTGCCGGAGCCAGCGGCGCAGGTCACCGTCGGTGAAAATCCCAACGAGGCGCCCGCCTTTGCCGACCACCGAGCAGCTCCCTGCGCGCGCCTGGGTGATCTTGAGGATGGCCTTCCGGACCGTATCTTTGGGGGAAACCTTTGCGTGCGACGGTCCGCTCCGCATCACGTCCTCGACGCGGAGCAGTTTCTTGCCAAGGTTGCCTCCGGGATGAAGAAATGCAAAGCGCTCCGCGCGAAACCCTTTGCGCTCGGCCAGCGCCAGGGCGAGCGCGTCGCCGAGCGCAAGCGCCGCGGTCGTGGACACCGTGGGCGCGAGATTGTGCGGGCAGGCCTCGCGGCGGATCTTGATCTCGAGCACCACGTCGGAGCTGCGCGCGAGCGTGGAGGTCCGCTCCCCGGTCATCGCAATGAGGCCGGCGCCTATTTTTTTAACGCCCGCAATCAGGCGCGTGATCTCCTCGGTCTCCCCGCTGTTGGAGATGGCGAGCACAACGTCTTTTTCCGTCACCATGCCGAGATCGCCGTGCAGCGCCTCGGCGGGATGAAGGAAAAGACTGGGCGTGCCCGTCGAGGCGAAGGTGGCCGCGATCTTGCGGCCGATGAAGCCCGGCTTGCCCATGCCGGTCACCACCACGCGGCCCTGGCAGCGGGCCAGGGCCCCGACGGCCTCCTCAAAGGGCCGCCCGATCTTGGGCACGAGGGCTTGAATGGCCCGGGCCTCCATGCGCAGGACTTTCCGGGCAAGCGCGCGCACGTTCATGCCAGGGCCTCGCGGATGCGCAAGAGCTCGGCGAGCAGGGGCTCGAGCTCCGAAAGCGGGCAGGCATTGGGCCCGTCACTCTTGGCCGTCTCGGGCTTCTCGTGCACTTCCATGAAGATGCCGTCCGCGCCGGCCGCGACCGCGCAGCGCGCCAGCACGGAAATGAACTGGCGCTCGCCGCCGGAAGCGCGCCCGGCGCCTCCCGGAAGCTGCACGGAGTGCGTGGCATCGAAGATGACGGGACAGCCCGTTTGCCGCATGATCGGAATGGCGCGAAAATCGCTCACAAGATTGTTGTACCCGAAGGAAACGCCGCGTTCGGTCAACAGGATGTTGCGGTTGCCGGCAGACTCAATCTTGGCCACCACGTTTTTCATGTCCCAGGGCGCGAGAAACTGGCCTTTCTTGACGTTCACGGCGCGGCCCGTGCGCGCCGCTTCGACAATAAGATCGGTTTGACGGCAGAGGAACGCGGGGATCTGAAGGATGTCGAGCACCTTCGCGGCTTCCTCAATCTCTTCGCGGCAGTGCACGTCGCTTAACACCGCGAGGCCCAGGGTCTCCTTCACCTTGCGCAGGACGTCGAGCCCCTTGGCGAGCCCCGGGCCGCGGAAACTGTCATGAGAAGAGCGGTTGGCCTTGTCGTAGCTGGCTTTGAAAACGAGAGGCACTCCCATGCGACTCGTGATTTCAGCGAGGCGCTTGGCGTGCCTCAACACGGAGGCCTCGTCTTCGATCACGCAGGGGCCGGCAATGAGGGGAAGTTGTCGGGGCGAGCCGAACACGGCGGCGCCGACCTTCACTTCGCGCACGCGCCAGGATGTTTCTTGGAGGACCGTGGTCACGACGCTACGGCCTGCCGGGCCGCCCCGCCGGAGGATTGGACGCCCGTGCCGCGGCGAGCCACCTCTCCTTGCGCCTCGTCCCCGGGAGCCTCGTCGTCAACGCCGGCATCCGCCGGCTCCTCGGTGGGGCTGAGCTCGCGTTGGGCCCGATCGCGACGGTCGAGGGCGTGGCGCACGAACTCACGGAAGAGCGGATGAGCTTGGTCGGGTTTGGAGTGGAACTCGGGGTGAAACTGGCTGGCGACAAACCAGGGATGATCCTTGCACTCGATGATTTCCACAAGCTTGCCGCTGGGCGAGGTGCCGGACACAACCAGCCCGAGCTGCTCGAGCTTCTCACGGTATTTGTTGTTGAACTCGTAGCGGTGGCGGTGGCGCTCAGAAATGCGCTCCGTGCCGTAAGCCTGATGGGCCCTGGAGCCCTTGCGCAGGACGCACGGGAAGGACCCCAAACGCATTGTGCCGCCCAGATCCTTGACGCGCTCCTGTTCCTCCAGGAGCGCGATCACGGGGTAGCCGGTCTGCTTGTTAAAC
>CAZPNG010000236.1:0-15709 GCA_964587845.1 uncultured bacterium
AGGCGGTCGAAGTCCAGGCCGAGCGCCACGGCCCGGTCCTTGAAATACTCGAGCCGGCTGCGGTCCCGATCCAGAATGATGAGGGCGCCGCCGGGCTGAAGAATCCCATCCGCCACCTGCAAACTCTCGTCGATCTGCCGCCCCAACAGAAGCTTTTCATCAAAGGGAATGTCCGGCGAGCCCACTCGGCCTCCGGTCCGCATGGCCGCCACCTCCCTGTCAACGTCCCGCGCCCTGAGATCGAGGTACGTCCCATAGCCGTACCAAACGAGGGCTTTGGGCTGCCAGGTTCCCCGCCCGGCACCCCGGTTTTGAAACGCCTGATCCAGCACGGTCGCCGTGTTGGTCGTTTCGCCAAACGTCCACCTTTGACCGTGATGAACGGCCTCTTCGCCCACGTGGGGCGCGATGACCATGCGCCGAGTAAACTCATTGGCAAAACTCGACCCCTCCAAGACCGAGTGCTCCAGCACAAAGTCATCGCTGCGAACCCCAAGAGCTTGCAGGAGGTGCCACAGCTCGCGGCGGCGTTCCATCGCCTCATGGACCGGATCTTGCGACGCTACCATGGCTTTGACGGCCTGGTAGGCGTGGATCTGGGCTGAGACCGCCTTGAAGGAAGGATGGCGGAGACGCTTTTTCACCTTCGCAATGATGACGTGCCGTTGAATGGGATCTTTAGCTTCAGGACCGTCCAGCCCCTGCCATAGGCGAACAGCCGGGCTTCCCTCGCCCCGGTGAACGGTCACTTGAAGGCCTTCGCCCCCAACCGTGGAGCGCACGGGCGAGAGGCGCGCTTTCGCCGCCTCAACCTGCTCGGGCCGCAGCCGGTAAAAACGCATGGCGACCTCGCGCGAGGGCGCAAAGCGGAAGACCAGTTTCTCCCCCACGCGGGCCCCCCGCTGCGGCGCCAGGAAGATGCCGGCCTCGGATTGCTCCGAGAGCTTCTCGCCCACGAGGATTCCCAGCACGTCGCCGCCGCCGAACGTGGTGGGAAACGCCGCGAGCGCATCATCCCCGCGGTAAAAGTCGGTCCCGGGATCCACCACGCTCGCGTAGTCGGCCCGGTGCGCCGGCGGGATCATGCCCGCCATCGTCCCGTTGGCCGTGCCGTGCACGTACGCAGCCGCTGCCAGCAGGGTGATCGGCACCAGGGTTTTGAACGCGCGCCGGATGTCCATGGGTTCGCCCAGAACGGGCAGGCGGGTCGGCGCGAGAAGCTGGTAGCTCGGATCATCTGCCGCGTAGAGTGGTGCGGCGTAGCCTTGAAGCAGGGCGGATTCAATCTCGGTCGGGCTCCCCATGAGCGAGCGGCGGTATTTCTCGGCGTGCTCTTTCTCATCGACGCGCTGCGTCAGCCGCGGGGTCGCAACCAAATAAGAGATGCCCTGCTCCGCAAGGGTGCGCGTCACGCCCGGCGTGTGGAACCCGCCGGTCACCAGGACCGCCGTGCGCTCGCCGCGCTCGCGCATCAGCTCGATCGTGCGCCGCGCCAGCTGGGCGTCGCGCTGGACCGCCACACGATAAAAGGTTTCATAGGCGGACACGTGCTTCTCGAGCGCCTCCAGGCCCCGCAGATCGAGAGCAAGCTGCCGCGCCAACGTCTCTTGGGAGGCCAGGGCTTTGCGAATCGCTGCGGCGCTGAAGGCTTCCCGCTCGCGCGTGAAGCGCTCAACCTCGGGCGCGGTGAGCGAAAACTCGATCAAATGCTGCAGGATCATCAGCCGATCGGAGAGCGCCAAGAGCTCGCGCTCCTCACTTGAGCGCGCGAGAGCGTTCGCCATTTTAATTTCCAGGGCCGCGAGGTCTTCAAAAAGCCGGGGCCCCTCCAGGCTGTGCTGCGCGCGCGCGTACGCAAGGTACTTGCGCGCTTCGCGAAACCGCCCGGCCGGCACACCCGTGCCGTCCACGAAAGCTTGGAGTGCCGCAAAGAAGTCGGACCCCGATATTTTTCCCTGCGCATAGGCCACGCTGATGGCTCGAAACTGCCGTGAAGCCTCGGGGCTCATGCGGCCCTTTAGTTCGCGCAGGAGCAGCTTCATCTCGCGCGATGCAGCTTCAAGGTCGACCTGCCGCGAGAGCGCCAGCGCCTCGAGAAGAGCGGCTAGGGCCTCGTAGGGCGCAAGGGGCACGCTGTGTCGGACGGCAAGGTCGGCGAGGTACTTGGCGTAGAGACCCAGCTCCTGCTTTTGCTCGTGAAACTCCCGCCGGCGCTTCTCGAAAGCATAGACTTCCGCAGGCAGGGCCTTCGCTGCGGCGCGGCCCACAAACTCACGCAGCGATCGGATGACCCGACCATCCGCTTCTTGAGTGGCACTCGCCTCCAGAAAGGCCTTGCGATTCCTCTCGTAAAGATCCTTGTCTTCGACGCCGACAAGATTCACCCCGCCGTTCGCCGTGATGGCGAGGTGTTCCGGGCCCGTGATCTGCCCCTCCTTGAGGAAATAATCCGACACGGCCGTGCGCACGTCCTGGTAGGGAAACGCGTGCAGAAACTCGGTCTGGATCTCTCCGCTTGAGCCTTCCAGGGCCACCAATCGCACGCCCTTTTTGCGCTCGAGGTGGTCAATCAGGCCTGCGATGCGCCGTTGCGCCTCCTCGTTGACGTGAGCGTCTTGGATGTGGATGAGCGTTTCGGCTGCGCCGCCCTGATGCGCGTCCGCCAGGTGCACGAGGCCCTCGGGAATCTCAAAAGCGTCTTTCAGAGTGTCCTTGGGTGAGCTGGGGAGGAATGGGGAGGGAAGTCCAGAGGCCTCATCGGGGCCGCTCAGGGCGAGCAGATTGGTCCCGCCCGCCCAAGCCACCGAAGTGACCGTGAACGTGACCACAAGCACGCCGGAAATCAGTCGGAGAATCCGAAAGCGGATTCCTCTCTCTTGCTTCTCTCTCATGCTGGTCAGTCTTCTTGAGACCCGTGGACCCGTGAAGGGCGCTTGTCCCGTGAACCTGCCTCTCCAAAGGACCCGTGGACGTACGAAGAAAGCTTCTCTCTTGGCAAACCTTTACCAACCTTTATAAGAAAGGTCAGTAAGGGGGACAAAAATTTCGTTCAGAAAGGCCGCTGGCGCTCTCTGAACGTCACTGCCCTGATTCGGATTATTCTTAACCCATGGACATTCCGGCTGTTGCCGGAACAAAGCTCAAAAAAAGTCTACCTTACACGGCAGGTCTTGTCAAACCGCCCCCGCCCTTATCCCAAGTACCTGTAATATCAAGGACTTAAGCCGAATCAGACCCCTGGAAACGTCCTCCAGCACCAAATACAGGTTCGGCAGCACGAACAGAGTAAGGATCGTGGAGACCGCCATGCCTCCCATGACCGTGAGGGCCAGGGGCGCCCACAGCTCCCCGGCCTCCCCCCACCCTGCCGCAAGCGGTGCAAACCCCAGGATGGTGGACAGCGAGGTCATGAGGATGGGCCTCAAACGGTCCAGGCCCGTGCGCACGAGCGCATCCTTCAGGTCCGATGTGTGCACGCGTACCGCATGCAGGTGGTCGATGAAAATGATGGCGCTGTTCACCACGATCCCCGCCAGCACGATCATGCCGATGAAGACCGGCTGGCTGAGCGGCTTGCGAAAGGCCGTCAGGGCGAGCCACACGCCGATCGCGGCCAGCGGCACGCTCACCATGATGAGCAGGGGCTCGGTGTACGACTGGAACATGCACGCGAGCACCATGTAGATCAAAAAGCACGTCACGGCGACCGCCACCGCAAGCTGCACGCGGCTTTCCTGAAGTTTTTCAAACCCGCCCCCGAAGCGCCAGTAGTAATCCTTGGGAAACTTCATCTCGACTAGTTGGCTGCGAATCTTCTTGGCCACCGTTTCCATCGCCCCCTTGGTAATGTCTCCTTTCACGAACACGTACCGATGCTTGTCCTTGCGGTCGATGATGGTGGGCCCAAACGTCGGGTAGAAGCTCGCGATCTGCTCGACCTGAATCTGGCTTCCCGAGCGCGTCTCGATCAACAGCTTCTTCAAGTCCTCGACTTTCTGCCGATAGACGGGCTGCATGCGCGTGATCACCTCGATCTCGAGACCCTCTTTTTTTTCGTGGAAGAGCGTGGGGCGCATGCCGCGGATCTGGGCGTGCAGGCTGTCCGCCACGTCCCGCACCGTGAGGCCGTAAAATGCCGCGCGCCCGCGGTCGACGATGACCTTGTACTCCGGCTTCTTGCGCAGGTCGGTCATCACCAGGTTGGTGAGGCCCGGAACGCCGGAGATGCGCTGCGCAACTTCATGGGCGAGCTGCTCGAGCATCTCATTGGTCTCGCCGAAAATGTTGATGACGATCTTCGAGCTGTCGTCCTCGGCCACGCCCTCGTCCACAATCAGCGAGTAGTCGTCATGCACGCTTTTGACGAGCTCGTTGCCCTTCTCGCGCACCGCCACCATGATCTCCTCTTTGGACTTCACGCGGTTCTTCTTGGGCTTCAAGCGCACAAAGATGTGGAGATCGTCACGGCGGATGGTGGAGGAGACCGTCTCGACCTCCGGAAACGAGAGCAGGAACTCCTCCACCTTTTTGGTCACGGTGTCGTTGGCGCCCAGCTCGGCGCCCGGGATGGGAAAAATCACGATGGAAAACTCGTTCTCCTGCAAGGTGCGCGGAAGGTCCATGTCCTTGTTGCTCAAGCCGAAGGCGCTGGCGCAAAAGGCCGCTACGGAGAGGGCCAGGACAATCGCCCTCCACGGGAATGTGAGCCGAAGAAGAGCGCGGTAGCCCCGACCCGCCCAGGTGCGGTCAAATCCCCTCTCATCCCCTGCTTGCGACCTTCGAGCGGTCTCCTTCGCACCGCGAAGAGCGAGCGTTTTGAACTTCGACGCCACCATGGGCACCAGCGTGAGCGCGATGGCCAGCGAGATCACCTGCGAGACCACGACCGTGAACGCCAGCCCCTCGTAGATCAACCGGATTTCCTTGTCGATGAACAGGATCGGCAGGAAAACGCAGATGTTGGTGGCCAGCGAGGCCGTGAGCGCAAGGTTAACCTCCTCGGCCCCCACGATGGCGGAGTCGCGCGCCTCCAGGCCCGCCTCGCGCTTTTGGACCGTGTTCTCGAGCACCACGATGGAGCTGTCCACCAGCATGCCGATCGCCAGAGACAAGCCGGAGAGCGTCATGATGTTGAGCGACACGTGAAACATGTCCATGAAGATGAACGTGGCGAGGACCGAGACCGGGATGGAGACGATGACGATGGCGGCCAGGCGCACGCTGCGCAGGAAGGCGAGCAGGATGACCGCCGTGAGCACGATGCCGAGGTAAAGCGCGTCCCGCACGTCCTTGATGGCTTTGCGAATCACGTCCGCCCGGTCGGAAATGGGAATGATCTTGAGGTCCTCGGCGGTGGCTGCCAGGAACTTGTCCAGGGTCCCTTTCACACGGTCCACCACGCGAATGGTGTTGCCCGTGCTCACTTTCTTCACCTGCAACGTCACGTTCTGGTCCAGGTTCAGGCGCGCGTAGTCTTCGGGCTCCAGGTAGGCGTCCTTGACCGTCCCCACTTCCTTGAGCGGAAGGACCGAGCCCTGGGCGCTCAGCCCGATCCCAACCTCCCCAATTTCCTCGATCGACTGGAAGGCCCCCAGGGTGCGCAGCAAGAGTTCGGTGTCGCCTCGCTCCACGTTTCCCGCCATCAGGTTCACGTTGCTCACGTTCAGCACCTGCATGACTTTCTCAATGGAAACGCCGTAGCTGAACAGCTTGTCGCGGTCGAGCTCCACCAAGATCTTGCGCTCCCGGCCCCCGTAGACGTCGACGCTCGCAACACCGGGCACGCGCATCATCCTGGGTTTGATCTTCTGGTCCACGACGGATCGGATCTCCTCGGGAGTCTTCGTCTCGGACGTGACGGACAGCACCAGCACCGCGGCGTCGGTCTCGCTGTAGTTGGCAATCACGGGCCGCTCGCGCTCCGGCGGCAGCTTGCCCTCCACTTGAAAAAACTTCTCGCGCACTTCGAGCGCTGCGAAATCCATGTCGGCCCCGGGATCAAACTCGAGCGTGAGGCGCGACTCTCCCTCGCGGGTGTTGGAATACAGGCTCTTGAGGTGGGCCACGGAGGCCACCGAGTCCTCGAGCGGCCGGGTGAGGAGAGCTTCCACATCGGACGGCGCCAAGCCGCCGCGCACGCGGTTGATCAAGCTGATAATGCCTCGCCCCGAGGAGCTGTAGAGTTCCATGGGCAGGCGCGTGAGCGCGATCAGGCCCAGCAACACGACAGCGCAGGTCACCATGGCCGTCATGATGGGCTTCTGGACCGAAACGCGCGGCAAGCTGGCCATCGCTAGGTGACCCTGCCTTTCTCAAAGCCCTTCTCAACCAGGACATAGATGGCCGGGACAACGAACAAGCTGAGAAAGGTCGAGGAGATAAGACCCCCGATCACCGTGACAGCCAACGGGGCGCGCAACTCCGAGCCCTCGCCCACGCCGATGGCCAGCGGCAGGAGGCCGATCACGGTCGTGGCGGCCGTCATCAAGATGGGGCGCATGCGCTGGTGGATGCCCTGGACGGCGGCGTGCAGCACGTCGCGGCCCTCCCGGCGCGCCGCGTTCATGAAGTCGAGCAGCACGATGCCGTTGTTCACCACCACGCCGCCCAGCATGATGACGCCCAGGATGGAGATCACGTTCACCGTTCGGCCCGTCACGGCCAGCGCGGCGATGACTCCGATCGTAGAAAGCGGGATGGTGACCATGTTGATGAGCGGCTGAAGCAGCGAATCAAACTGCGAGGCCATGATCATGTACACCAGCGCCAGGGAAAGGACGAGCGCAAAGAGCACCCGGCTGAAGGACTCCCGCATTTCGCGCGCCTCGCCGCGCAGCTCCACCGTGTAGCCTTCGGGCAACGGGATGCCTTTCAAGACCTCGCTCACCCGCGCTAGGACGGGATTCAGCCGGACGCCCTTGGCCAGGCCCGCGCTCACCGTCACCGTGCGCTGCTGGTCGCGCCGCAGAATCTCGCTCGGGGAGCCGCCCGCGGACAAGCGGGCCACCTCCTTGAGCGGCACCTTGACCTTCAGAACTTCCGAGAAGACCAGGAGCTCGGAGATCTTCCCGTAGTTCTGATCCTCTTTTCGCAGGCGCACGCGGACGTCGGTTTCTTTTCCATCCTCGCGCAAGACTGTCGCAAGGGTGCCCTCGACGGCCGCCTGCGCGGTGAGGGAGATATCCATCGGGGCAATGCCATACTGGACCGCTTTGCGCCGGTCGATCTCGGCCTTTCGCTCCGGAGTGGGCTCGGGCCGGTCATTCGTGATCCGCACCAGGCCTTGCACGCCGGCCAGGCCCATCTCGACCTGCCCCGTGAGATCCTCAAGCAGCGCAAAGTCGTGCCCCTTGACCTCGATGGCAATGGGATCGGCGCCCGCGCCGGGAACCTGAAATTCGCTCTCCTGCAGGATCGGTTGAAGAACGCCGCGCCCCAGGTCCACGCCGGCCATCTTGCCCAGGATGGAGTCCAGCACCTGGCTGGATGACGAGCTGCGCTCGCGCTTCATGATCACCAAAAGCTGCGCCTCATGCGGACCGCGGGCTTCCAGCACCACCTCCCCCAGCCCGCCCGTGCTCTCCGATCCCACCGTGGCGGCCACGTGCTCCACGTCGGGCTCCTTCAAAATCACCTCCTCGAGCCGCCGGCTGTAACGGTCGGTCGTTTCCAGGCGGGTGCCGATCGGGGTCGAGAGATTCAAGAGGAACTTCCCCTGGTCAATTTTGGGCAGCACTTCGCGCGTCAGGCGCGTGCCCAGCGCAAGTGAGGCCGCGAAGATGAGGAACGCCGCGAGGACGGTTGAGACGAGGAGGGCTGTCTGCCGCGGCGCTGCCAAGCTGAGAAACTTCCTGAGGTAGGCGGGCATCTCTCGCGCCGGGCCCGCGGCCTTCTGCTTGATGCGGGCCGCCCACGGCGGCACCAGCATCAGCGCCACCAGCACCGTGGCCGTGTTGGCAAAGATGACCGTCCAGGACAAGTCCTTGAAGAGCTGCCCCGGGACGCCCGGCACGAACACAATGAGCGGGAAAAACACCGCGTTGGTGGTGAATGCCGAGGAGACCACCGGCCAAAGCACCTCGTCGGTCCCCTGGATCGCCGCATCGGCCGGCGCGAGCCCCGCCTCGCGCTTCTGGAAGATGTTGTCGAGCACGCAGATGCAGCTGTCGGTGACCATGCCCACGCCGAGCGCCAGGCCGCCGAGCGACATGATGTTGAGCGTCAGCCCCTGCAGAAACATGACGAAAAAAACCACCATGACGCACAGCGGCAGGGACACGCAAACCAGCAGGGCGCTCACCCAGCTGCGCAAGGACACCAGGACCACGAAGAAAGCCAGAAGAGCGCCCGCAATCGCGTCATCCCGCACCCCCGCGATGGCCTTGCGAATGAACTCCGAATGGTCATAGATGAGATCGACCGCCACGCCATTCTGTGCGAGCTCCGCGCGGATGAGTTCAAGCTCATGCTTCAAGCGCTTCACGAGATCGATCGTGTTGGCGTCCGCCTGCTTCTGCACCGAAACGGTGACTACTTCCCTGCCGTCCAGGCGCGAAAAGCTCTCCACCTCGGCAAACGTATCCCGAACCTTCGCCATCTCCCCGACACGGATCAGCCGCCGCTCCCAAGGGGCCCGCCGCGACTCGTCGCGCTTGGAGGCGAGCGTCCCCTCTCCTTGCGCCTTGGCCACCTCCAGGAACCGGGACTCGACCCGGCGCTCGAGCGCCGTTTCCTCGGCGCCGATCACCGTTTGCCGGATGTCCTCCAGGGTTCGAAACTCGCCCGCCGTGCGCACGAGGCGTGCCCCCCGCGGGCGACTGAGCGTCCCCGCAGGGTAGGTGACGTTTGCGGCTTCCAGGGCGTCGGCGATTTGCAGGATCGAATGTCCGCTCGCGGCGAGCAGGCCCTGGTCGACCTCCACCACGATCTCGCGCGCGAGCCCGCCCGACACGGACGCGCTCGCCACCCCGTCGACCCGCTCCAGGCGCTCCTTCACGCTCTTGCGAGCCACCTCGGTCATGCCCGAGCGGTCGAGCGAGCCGGAGAGCGCCAGGATCAAGATCGGCCGGGCCAGCGGATCGTACTTCACCACAAGCGGCTCATCGCACTCGCGGGGAAGGCGCTCTTTGATGAGGTCCAGCTTCTCGCGGACCGCCAGGGAGCCGAAGTCCACCCTCGTGCCCCAGTCAAAGGCCGCCGTCACGACGCTGCGGCCCTCGCTGGAGGAGGAGGTGATGCGCCGCAGGCCGGACACCGAGCCGATGGCCTCCTCGATGGGACGGGTGACCTGGTTCTCGATTTCCTCGGGCGCCGCGTTGAAATAGTGGGTGACGATGCTGATCTCGGGGAAGGAAATGGGGGGAAACAACTCCTGGCGCAAGCGCAACAAACCCACGGCACCCAAGAGCGTGAGCGCGATGAAGATGACCTGCGTGGTGACAGGGCGGCGGACGGAGAAGCGCGCCAGGCTCATGGCTTCGCTTTAAAGCTCCGCTTCTTGCTTCTCCAGAATCCGAACCTCGCTGCCTTCCTGTAGCCGCTCAAAGCCGGACACCACCACGAGCTCGCCGTCCTCCAGGCCCGCGTCGATCTGCGCGTAATCCGGGCGCTTGTAGCCCACGCGCACCGGCCGGCGGGTCACCGTGTTGGTGTCGGCATCCACCACGAACACCTCCGGAGCTTCCTCCTCGCCCTGCAGGCATTCCGTGGGAACCACCAGGGCATTGTTCTTGGAATACAGGAGGATGCGAATGCGCGCGAACATGCCCGGCAAGAGAAGGCTGTCGGGATTCTCGATGCGGACCCGAACGGTCGAGGTGCGGCTCGTGCCGGCCACGATCGGCGCAATGTTTTCGACAGCCCCCTCAAACACCTGGTCGGCATACGCGTCCACGTAGACGCGCGCTTTCTGCCCGAGCTGAATCTTGGTCACATCGCGCTCCACAATGCCGAACTCGGCGTTCACATAATCGGTCTGCACGTGCGTGCCGATCAAGGTGTTGGGGGTCACCGCCTCCCCCTCCTCCACGAGCAGCTCCCCGATCATTCCGTCGGAAGGCGCGTACAGATTGGATTTCTCAAGCACCGATTCGCTCGCCCGCACCTCGAGGGAGGAGACTTCCACGTCGTAGCGCGATGAGTCCCGCTCGCTCTCAACCTTCCCCACGGCCGCCTTACTGATGCCTCCCAGCTCGAAGAGCTTCTCATGGTCCTTGACCTTCGCCTCCGCCAGCGACAGCGCGGTTTGCGACTTTTTCATCTCCGCCTGGGCGCGTTTTAACCTCAGCAAGATGTCGTCCTGGCGCAGCGAAATGAGCAGCGCGCCCTCCTCGTAGCGTTCCCCTTCGCGGTAGTTCATGGAGTTGACGACGCCCGGGATTTCAAAGCTCAACTTGAACTCCACGGCGCCCTTGATGTTGCCCAGCGCATTGAGCGAGTCTTCGTAGTTGTACCGGGACGCCTTGAAAACCTTGACGGGCACGCGAGAGGCCTCCGCCTCGGCGCCCTCTTTGTCCTCGAGCTGTTTGGCACGCTCGGCCTCGCCGGCCCGCCGGGCCTTTAAGAAATACCATGCGCCGCCCGCCCCTGCCATGAGGAGGATTCCCACGGCAGCCGCCCAAAGAAGGGTTTTCCTGCCACGCCGGCCTGGGGGCTTGGATGACCCGCCGGCGCCGAAAGCCGGGACATGACCCCCCGGGGTCTCGCCCGCCGGTGGGACAGTGTCTCCAAAAGGTTCGTCGGGCCGCGCCATCAGGGCAAGTCCTCCGCCAATTCCAGCACAGGCCGCCCCGTGGCCCGGTTCAACGCCGCTTTGGCCTTGAAATAATCCGCCACGGCGATGTGGAGCCGCTCGTCGTCATCGCCCAGCTCCACAACGGCCTGGATGAACTCGGAGGCCTCGATTTCGTTGGCGTCGAGGCGCAATTTCGCGAGTTCGACCAGCTTTTGGCGGTACACGCCCTGCCGGGCCAGCGAGTAGATCCGCACCCGCGCCTCGTGATACTGGAAGAACGCCTCATGAACCTCGCGCACAATGGTTTTCTCCAGCTCTTTCTGGATGGCGCGCGACTGCGCCGTGGCCAGGGCCGACTCGCTTGAGGCGACGAAGTCATCCAGGCCGTCGAGGAGCGCCAGGGTAAATGTGTTGCGCCGGCTGGAGGAGCCCTCGCCGCCGGACGCAAACTGCGTCAAGCTCGGCGCGTTGGCGTCGCTGTCGAAGACGTAGCGCGCCGTGTTGCCGCCCACGTTCCAAGACGTTTCGAATCCGAACCGGAACTCATGAAAAAAAGGCGGCGACTTGTCCGTGTCGCGGAATGCCTCGGCGAGCTGCCCGCCTTCAAGGAAGAAATCCACGGTGGGCATGAAAGACCCACGCGCCACTTTCTGCGCCAGCACGTTGGCTCGCAGACGGTTGCGCTCGGCCCCCAGGTCCGCGCGATAGCGGTGCGCAAGCTGAACGAATTCGGCCAGTTCCTCTTGAAAGCGCGGGTCCCCCACAGCGGGCAAGCCTAGACTTTCGGGCGACTGGGCGCTCTGGGCCACGCGCGTGGAATCGTAAATCGGCTCGACATCCAAGGGCGCTGCGGGATCCATCTCAACCCCTTTCGCGAGTTCCAAGCGCGCCACCATCTCCTGTTGAACCGCCGCTTCATACGAGGCCACGAGCTGATGGAAAAGCGCGTCGGTGTACAGGTACTCGACCTCCGCAATGAGTTTTTCCTGCCACTTCCGCTCATTGAGATGGTAGAGCGGCTGAATCTGCGCCAGGAGGGCGAGCCGCCGGCGCGCCACTTGCTGGGCGCGTTCCAGCTCGATGAATGCTTCCGTAACGTCGTAGTAGGTCGTTTGAAGCTCCGCCTCGATCTGGCGGTCGGCGGCATCGTACTCCGCGCGGTAGCGCTTCAGGGCATTCCACAATGCCCCCCCGTGGAACATCGGTTGCCGAAAGACACCTGACTCGCGCCGACCTCCGAAATGCCCGCCCGAAATCGACCCTTCGGTCCATTCCAGATCGAGCCTGGCCTGCGGGAAAAGTTCGCGCAGCGCCTGCAGGGACCGCCGGTACGCGACCGCCCGGGTGCGGCGGGCCACCTCCACGTCGGGGTTGAGCTGAACGGCGCGCGCAATGAACTGATCGAGGGTACGCGGCGGCTCGCGAGCCGGCGCTTGTTCTCGAAACGAGGACGCCTGATCTGGCGATGAGGGCGCCGGGCTCTTTGCCAGGGGGAGCTCCTGACCCGCCCTCACGACACCTTGAGGCACCGTGATCCTGATGGGCTCGCCCGCGACTTCCCCCTGCTCCCGGACAAGACGCGCGCGCGCCGCCTCCTGCACACGCTCCTCACCCGACTTGGGCTGGAGCTTCACCGTGGTCCATTCCGGCCCCATGGAAGCCTGGCGGACGGGAGGATCCTGCGCCAGAACCGGGCCGTCAGCAAGCAAGGGAGTCTGCAAGAGGTTGATGGCCAAAAGAGATAAAAGGAGAGCCAAGGGGAAGGGTTTGCTTCTCTCGCCGCACATCCTGTGCATGCCTGGGGTCATCCTAAAAATTATAGTGAATGTCTATCTTGTTTGCTATCCAATATTTATCGTCAAAACCGGAGATCTGCTTAACTAGGCAGCCAGGCCGTCGACCTGGCGGCGAACCATGAACAAATCAAACGGTTTGGAGACAAAGACGTCGCAGCCCAGGCGGCGCGCCTCATCGATCAGCTGGTTGTCCAGCGTGGCTGAATTGACGATGACCTTGACGCCCGGATACAGCGCTTTCGAACGCTTCAGGACCTCCAAGCCGGACATGTCCGGCAAATTGAGGTCGAGGAACACGACCGCGGGTTTTTCCTTTGCCAACTGTTCCAAGCCGGTCTTTCCGTCGTATGCGCAGCGCACCCGGAAGCCCTCCTGGCGAAAGAAGTCACCGATCTCCTCCACGATGGCGCGTTCATCTTCGACAATGAGAAATATGGGCGCGGGCGTCATGCGCTCTTCGCCTCTGCAAAGCCCGATCCCGCCTGCGTCCTGGCGGCCGGCAACTTGAGGGTGAACGTCGTGCCGGCCCCCTTCTCGCTCGAGACGCCGATCGTGCCGTGGTGCAGGTCCAGAATGTAACGGCACATGTACAGCCCGATGCCCGAGCCGTGTTCCCTCTTGGTCGTGAAGCGGAACTGAAAGATCTTGTTGAGGGTGTCCTCATCCATCCCGCACCCCGAATCGGCAAAGCGGATCACGACGCCGCCCTCGTTCTCAGGATCTCGCTCCGCGGTGACTTCAATGCGCTTCTCGCTCGCGCCCTCCATGGCCTGGTAAGCGTTGACGAAGAGATTGAGAAAGACCTCCTGCAGCCGCTCCGGGTCCCCGTGAACGAGCGGAAGGTCCGCGGGGATGTGGAAGGACGTGGTCACCTCCTCGGGCCGCTCGATCGACGCCTGGAAGCGCACGAGCGGCAGGGTCTCCTCCAGGAGGATCTTCACGCTCAAGGGCATCAACTTTCCCTTCTCGGATTTCTTGAGGAGCCCGGTGAGGGTGTTCACCACCGCCTTAATGCGCTCGATGTGATACTCCATCTTTTGAAACTGCTGCACCACCTCGCAGACTTTCAGGTCGGGGTTCTTGCGAAGGTTCAGGATGATGCGGCTGATCTGCATGGAGATGACTGTCAGAGGGTTGTTCACCTCGTGCCCCACCGAGGCGGCCAGCCGCCCCAGGGTGGCCATGCGCTGCTCCGAGGCGAGAAGCACCTGAGTGCTGCGCAACGACTGATTGGCTCGCTCGGCCTCCTCAAAGGCCCGAGCCAGGCGCTCGGAGGCCCCCTCGAGTTTCCCCGAAATGAGGTCCAGCTCCCGCGACCGCCTGCGGCATTCGTCCATCAGGCGCGCGTTTTCAAGCGCAATCGCGGCTTCCTGAGCCAGGGCGAGAAGAACCTGGCCGTCTGCCTGCGTGTACGGCTCGCCCGACCGCTTCGGGCCCAAGACCAGGATCCCCGCCAGCTCCTTGCCCAGGAAACCAGGGACCAGGCAGGATGCTCCCAACTCTGCGAACCGCCGTTCTAGGGCCCGCGCGCGGCCCGCCGGCATCTTGCCCTGCGCCTCGGCGGCGAACGTGACGGCGTTGACGACGTCCCGGCCCCGGACCAGGGCCTGAACGAGCGGCTCCTCCAACTCCAGGCGATAGGTGGGCCACTGGGCCCCGTAGCCGCGCTGCGCCCCGATCTTGAAAGCGCCGTTCGCCGGCTCTCTCACGAGCACCGCCGCATTGCGAATCCCGACACGCAGGGTGATGAAGTGCACGACCAGGCGCAGCAGGCGGTCCCTGGAATCGACCTTGGCCATGCCCCGCGCTGCGTCGGCCAGGATCTGAAAGGCGCTGGCACGAACGCCTGCTCGCGCGGCCCGTCGATCGCGGGTCGCGCGCTTCAAGAGCATTATAAAAGCCGAAAACACGAGGCCAGCAATCGCACCCCCCAGAATCCACACCGGATACGAACCCCACGCGGACATCATCGGGCCGACTCCGGAAACGACACGCGAAAGCAACTGCCCTCGCCTTCCCGCGAGCTGGCGTGAATGGTGCCGCCGTGCTTGGTCACAATACCGTAGGAAATGGACAAGCCCAAGCCGGTGCCCTTGCCCACGTCCTTCGTCGTAAAGAAGGGATCAAAGAGTTTGCCGAGGTGGGCTTCGGGAATCCCCGTGCCGTTGTCTTCGACCTCGAGCACCACGCGGCCGCCCTCTGCAAACGTGCGCACGGTGATCGACCCCTTGCGCCGGGTCGGCTCGATGGCGTCCCGCGCATTCAGCAGGAGATTGGTCAGCACTTGCTCCAGCTCACCGGGGTTGCCGAGGATGGGCGGAAGAGAGGCAAGCTGCATCTCAAGGGCCACGTTTTCCTGGGTGAACTGGTACTCCAGGAAAGTCCGCACCGTGGACACTACGCGGTTAAGATCCACCGGCTCCAAGATGTCCTCCCGGGCCGGCCGGCGCGCATACTTCATGAGTTTCTGGACCACCGCCTGGCAGCGCTTGGCGCCCTCTTCGATGATGGAAACGCACTCGCGATCCTCCTCATCTTGGGATTTCGAGAGCTTCAACAGCTGCGCGTTCGTCAGCACCGCAGTGAGTGGATTGTTGATCTCGTGGGCCACGCCCCCGGCAAGCGTGCCGATCGTGGCGAGCTTCTCCGCGTGCAGCAGCTTGGCCTGCGTTTCGCGAAGTTCGGCCGTGCGCGCGCGCACGTTTTCCTCCAGCTCCTCGTTCCAGCGCCGGAGGCTCTCCTGCATGGCAATCGAGCGCAGGGAGTTGGACAACGCAATGGCGGCGCTCCGACGCAGATCGCCCAGGAAGTTCAATTCAGCATCGCTGAACGGTCGCAGGTTCGCTTTCTGCCCCAAAACGAGGAAGCCCGGCAGGTTCTGGTTCACCACGAGCGGAATGAAGAGCCGCCAAGGGAGACGCGACAAGGTCTCCTCGAGGGTCCGGCGAACGGGCGCGATGCGGGGATCCGCATCGATGAACTCGCGAGAGACCAAAAGGTCGGCCGAAACCAGCCACTTCTCGAACTCGGAGGGCAACTCAAGGGGTTGCGGCTGCGAGCGTGCTGTGCTCTTGAGGCACTCGTACGCCGGCCCCTCTGAGCGCCGCACGTACAGGTAGGCCTCTTCGACGTACAGCACGCTTTGAAGGGTCCCCAACACGTGGTCCGCCAGATCCTCGAG
>CAZPNG010000237.1:0-9323 GCA_964587845.1 uncultured bacterium
AACGGGAGCTCATCCGTGCGTTGGGCCCCCACCTGGTCAGAGTGCAAGACCTCAGCCGCGAGCACGCCTCGCACCCTCAAGCCCGCGCCGGCGGAGGCGGTCACTATGCGGTCACGATCGTGTCGCAGAGCTTTTCCGGCAAGGGGCTGCTCGCGCGCCACCGGATGGTGTACGAGGCGCTCGCCGAACTCCTCAAGGGGTCGATCCATGCCCTGGCCATTCGCGCTTGGACGCCTGAAGAGTGGCAGCGGGCAAGCCAGTCTAAGAGCCGAGGGCTTGGGGCAGGCGGGCGGCGAGGCGCTCGAACGGGATCCCGGTCAGGGGCTCGCCGGCGCTCCACGCGGCCTTGAGCGCTTCCTTCACGCGAGCTGCAGGCACGCGCAGATTCATGAGGAAATCCGTGTGAGAGCGGTGGGCGCGGTAGTCGGGCTGGCGTCCGGGGAGTTCGAGATAGTCCTCCACGCGCGCGAGGTCGAAGTCGAGCAGGAACGTTCCGTGAAAGAGGAAAAAACGGCGTTTTCGCCGCTGGGCGTTGCCCGAGAACTTTCTCTCCCCGACGGCGAGATCGCTCACGCCCCGCACCTCGATGGCCGGCTCGAGCGTGCTGAGGGCCTCACGGTTCGCCTTCATGATGTGGCAGGTGGCTGAGCGGATGCCGGCCAGAGGGCCGCGCTCGGGAATCTTTAGGATCAAGCTATAGGACAGGCAGCCCGGGCCTTGCAGAACGGTCCCTCCGCCGCTTGAGCGCCTGAACACGGCGACGCCGGCGCGCCTGCAATAACCCAGTTTAACTTCCGCCTCAATTTTGCTAGAATATCCTAACACGACAAAGTACTGAGGAGCTTCCCAGAAGCGGAGCACCTCGGTGTCCAGCCCCTCTTCACACCGGTCCATCAGGACTTCATCGAGGGCAAGGTTTTCCTGCGGCGTGGGTAGTGTTAAGTCCAAGAACTTCATATGGTTACGCACATTATACATGATCACGCAAGCGAGTTCGGCACAAGGACGAATGACCTGGACGGCGCTCGCTGCGCCGTCCGCTCACGGTCCCCATGGCCTCTGATCTTCTCATGAGTGGCGCTCCGGAGACCGACCGGCGCAAGGAGCCGGAGGTAGGGGCATCCCCAGCGCCGCAAGCCCCTCCTGCATCCGATCCAAATCCCGCTGAAACCAGGGAATGGTTGCAGTTCATGGAGGCGGCCGTCCGGGGCAAGGACCCTGCACGAGCTGCTTATCTGGTCGGCACTCTGGTCGAGCGGCTGCGTGCCCAGGGGATCGCTGTTCCCTTCACCCTCAACACGCCCTATGTGAACACGATCCCTCCCGAGCTTGAGCCCCCTTACCCTGGCGATCGGCAGCTGGAGCGGCGAATCAAAAGCTTCGTGCGCTGGAACGCCATGGCCATGGTGGTGAAGGCCAACCGCATCCACGATGGCCTCGGAGGTCACATCTCGACCTACGCCTCGGCGGCCACGCTTTTTGAGGTTGGATTTAACCATTTCTTTCGCGGGTATGACACCGATGAGCCCGGCGACCAGGTGTACTTTCAGGGCCACGCCTCTCCCGGCGTCTACGCCCGCGCGTATCTCGAGGGCCGCCTGACGGTGAGCCAGCTTCACCACTTCCGCCAGGAGCTGGCCGAAGGCGGCGGGCTTTCCTCCTATCCGCATCCCTACCTCATGCCCGACTTCTGGCAGTTCCCGTCAGTCTGCATGGGCTTGGCGCCGCTGCAGGGCATCTACCAGGCGCGTTTCAACCGCTACATGCTGGCCCGCGGCATTTTGAAAACCAAGCGCGAGCCCAAGGTTTGGGTGTTTGTGGGGGACGGCGAGGTGGATGAGCCGGAGACCCTGGGGGCCCTGACCCTCGCGGCCCGCGAGCAGCTCGACAACCTGGTGTTCATCGTGAACTGCAACTTGCAGCGTCTGGACGGCCCGGTGCGCGGCAACGGCAAGATCATCCAGGAGCTCGAGGCGCTCTTCCGCGGCGCCGGGTGGAACGTCATCAAGGCGATCTGGAGCTCGGACTGGGATCCGCTGCTTCGCGCCGACAAGACCGGCCACCTCGTCAAGCGCATGGGCGAGGCGGTGGACGGGGACTACCAGAAATACTCCGTCGAGCCCGGAAGTTATACGCGCCATCACTTCTTTAGCAAGTACCCCGAGCTCGCGGGGATCGTCAACCACCTCTCCGACCAGGACATCGCGAAGCTGCGACGCGGCGGCCACGATCCCCAGAAGGTCTACGCAGCTTTCCAAGCAGCCCTCCAACACAAGGGCTCGCCCACGGTGATCCTGGCCAAGACGGTCAAGGGCTACGGCCTGGGCGAGGCGGGCGAGGGCCGTAACATCACGCACCAGCAGAAGAAGTTGAACGAGAAGGAGCTGCGCGAGTTTCGCGCGCGCTTCGACGTGCCGATCAGCGATGAGGACGTAGTCGAGATGCCGTTCTACCGGCCGAGCGCCGAAAGCCCGGAGATCAAATACCTGCTGGAACGGCGCAAGGCCCTGGGGGGTTTCCTGCCCAAGCGCGAGGTGCGCTGCGAGAAGCTCAAGACCCCGAGTCTCGAGGAGTTTGACGAGTTCATGAAAGGCTCCGGGGAGCGGGCTCTCTCCACCACCATGGCTTTCGTGGCCATCCTGCGCAAGCTTCTGAACCACAAGGCGATCGGCCGGCGCATTGTGCCCATCATTCCGGACGAAGCGCGCACGTTCGGCATGGAGGCGCTCTTTCGCCAGTGCGGGATTTACTCCTCCAAGGGCCAGCTGTACGACCCCGTGGATTCCGACACGCTTTTGTATTACAAGGAAGCCAAGGACGGGCAGATTCTGGAGGAGGGCATCACCGAGGCCGGCTCGATGTGCTCATTTATAGCCGCGGGCACGGCGTACTCGGTGCTTCGTACGCCCATGATCCCGTTTTTCATCTACTACTCAATGTTCGGCCTGCAGCGCATCGGGGACTTCATGTGGGCGGCTGGCGACATTCGCGCGAAGGGCTTTCTCTTGGGCGCCACGGCCGGGCGCACCACGCTCAACGGCGAGGGCCTTCAACACCAGGACGGCCACAGCCACCTGCTGGCGAGCACGCACCCCACCTTGATGGCCTACGACCCGGCGTTCGCTTACGAGATCGCCGTCATCCTCGAGGACGGCCTTCGGCGCATGTACGCCGAAGGTGAAGAGATTTGGTACTACATCACCTTGCAGAATGAAAACTATCCCATGCCCCCGATGCCGCAGGGCGCGCGCGAAGGCGTTCTCAAGGGCCTCTACAAGTTCAAGGCCGGACCTTTGGGCCTCAAGCACAAGGCGCAGCTCCTGGGCAGCGGATCCATCCTGCGCGAAACCCTGCGTGCCCAAGAGATTTTGAGTGAGCGCTACGGGGTTTCGGCGGACGTCTGGAGCGCCACCAGTTACAAGCTGCTGCGCAACGATGCCCTGCGCGCTCAGCGCTGGAACATGCTGCATCCGACAGCGGCCCCGAAGAAGTCCTTTGTGGAAGCGCTCTTGGAGCGTGAGCAGGGGGTCTTCGTGGCGGCTTCCGATTACATGAAGCTCGTTCCGGATCAGATCGGCCCGTGGGTTCCGGGAGGGCTCCTGAGTCTCGGCACCGACGGCTTCGGGCGCAGCGACACCCGCAAGAACCTCCGGCGTTTCTTCGAGGTGGACGCCGAACTCATCACCGTGGCGACGCTCTACGCCCTGGCCCGCCGGGGAGCGGTCCAGGCGGTGGTGGTCGAGCAGGCCATCCGGGATCTGGGCGTCGATCCCGAAAAATCCTCTCCCTTTCTGGTCTAATGGACATCCGGCTTCCGTCCCTCGGCGAGGGCGTGGGTTCAGCCACCGTGGTGGCCGTTTCGGTCTCGGTGGGGGACCGGGTGGAAAGGGACCAACAGATTCTCGAGATAGAGACTGAGAAAGCGGTGGCGCCTGTCCCCGCGCCTGGGGCGGGCGTCGTGAGCAAGATTCATGTCAAGCCGGGTGATAAGGTTTCCGTGGGAGCAGTACTCGTGACCTTGGCCGGGGACCCCCGCGTCTTGCTGTCACAAGACAGCCGCGGGGGCGCCGCAGAGCCGGCCCGCTCCGTGAGTCCCGTCGCTCGAACCGACGTGTACGTGTATAGTTCGCCGAGCGGCACGCCCCCTCCGGCCGGCCCCGCGGCCCGCAGGTTGGCCCAAGACCTGGGCGTGGACCTCACCCGCGTGCGCGGAACCGCAGCGGGGGGCCGCATTACGACCGACGACATCAAAACGTACGTGCGCACCCGGCTCACGTCCGCGGCCCAGTCGCCTGGAGTTCCTGCGACTGCGCGCTCTGCTCCCAGCATTGATTTTTCCAAGTGGGGGCCCGTGACGCGAAAGCCCCTGACCGCGATCCGGCGCACCATTGCCGAGAAGATGCTCGAGTCCTGGCAGACCATTCCGCATGTCACGCAATGCGATGAGGCTGACATCACGGACCTTCTCGCCATGAAGAAAAAGTACGACGCGCGCTTTGAAAAGAATGGCGCGAAGCTGACCGTCACGGTGTTCGTCGTTAAAGCGGTCGTGGAAGCCCTGAAGAGGTTCCCGATCGTCAACGCGAGCCTTGATGCGGCGGCGGGGGAACTCGTGCTCAAGCAGTACTACCATGTGGGCGTGGCGGTGGACACCGAGGCAGGCCTCATGGTGCCGGTTCTCAAAAATGCCGACAAGAAGAACCTGCTGGAAATCGCCAGGGAGCTCGGCTCGCTTGCCGAGCGGGCGCGCACGCGCAAGGTTACGCTTGAAGAGCTGTCGGGCGGGACATTCTCCATCTCGAACTTGGGCGGGATCGCCGGCACAACCTTCACACCGATCATCCGCGCGCCGGAGGTGGCCATCTTGGGCGTCGGCCGCGGCTTCACGCGCCTGGCGTGGCGGGACTCTCGTCCCGAGCCGCGCGTCCTGTTGCCGCTCTCGCTTTCCTACGATCACCGTGTCGTCGACGGGGCGGACGGCGCTCGATTCATTGCGGAAGTGTCCAAAGTACTCCTGTCGTTTGATGAAGCCAGCCTGAAGGGGGTGGCATGATGGAAACGCTGCAAACAGACCTCGTGGTGGTGGGCTCCGGGCCGGGCGGGTATGCGGCGGCCTTTTACGCGGCCGATCTGGGCAAGAAAGTCATCCTGGTCGAGTCCGATCGGCGCCTCGGCGGCGTGTGCCTGAATCGCGGCTGCATTCCCTCCAAGGCCCTGTTGCATGTGGCGAAGGTCATCACGGATGCCCGCGAGGCAAGACAGTGGGGCGTCACCTTCAAAGAGCCCGATGTCAATTTGAACGCCGTGCGAGCCTGGAAAGAGTCGGTGCTGGCCAAACTGGCGGGCGGGATCAGCGGGTTGGGCCAGGCGCGCGGCGTGACCGTGCTCTCGGGGCGGGGATACTTTGAGGAGTCTCATCTCTTGCGGGTCGAAACCTCGTCGGGCCAGCGTTTCGTGCGCTTCGAGACGGCTGTTCTCGCGGTGGGCTCGAGGCCCGCCATGCCTGCGGCCTTTGATCTCGGCAACCCGCGCGTCATGACGTCCACGGAGGCCTTGGAACTCCTGGAGATTCCAAAGAATCTCCTCGTGGTGGGGGGCGGTTACATCGGCATGGAGCTGGGAACAGTCTATGCCGCTCTCGGCAGCCAGGTGTCGCTCGTGGAAGCCCTACCGACCCTGCTGTCCGGCGCCGATCCCGATCTCGTCCGGCCCGTGGCGCAGGCTGCCGGGAAAGCTTTCAAGGAGGTTCGGCTCGGCACGAAAGTCTCCAAGATGGCCACGAGAGCCAAGCAAATCGAAGTGACGCTGGAGAGCGAGAAGGGGAAGGAAACGCATCTCTATGACCGGGTGCTTGTGGCTGTGGGCCGCACGCCGGCGACGGAGGACCTGGGCCTTGAGCATACGCGCGTGACGATGGATGACCAAGGGTTCGTGCAGGTCAATGCCCAGTGCCAGACGAGCGACCCCGCAATCTACGCCATCGGGGACGTGGCCGGGGGCCTGCTCCTGGCCCACAAGGCCCAGAAGGAAGCGCGCGTCGCCGTCGAAACCCTTTGCGGGCAACTGAGCTCCATGGAGCATGTGGTCATTCCCGCCGTGGTTTTTACGGACCCGGAGGTCGCCTGGTGCGGCTTGACCGAGGCGGAGGCCAAGACGAAGGGAATTGAAATTGAGGTGGCTCGCTTCTCCTGGGCGGCCTCGGGCCGGGCCTTGACGCTCGGACGTCCGGACGGCTTGACCAAATTGATTCTCGAGCCCGAGACGGAGCGCGTCTTGGGCGTCGGCATCGTGGGCGCCAACGCGGGCGACCTCATCAGCGAGGGCGTGCTGGCGGTCGAAATGGGGGCCAGCGCCGAGGACCTTCGCGCGAGCGTGCACCCGCACCCTACACTCTCGGAAACCCTCATGGAATGCGCGGAGCTGCTGTATGGTCACCCGCTGCATGCCGTGGGCTCTAAGCGCAAGCGAGAGCAGACCGCCTCGCCGAGCGGGTGAAGGTCGATGGGCTTGACCCCTGCTGAGCTCCTCGAGCGCCGGATTGCCGCCAAGGTGAGCTTGCTTGATCTGGCGGCCCACACGGGGCTTCCGTCCGCATTTATCGAGCAGATTGAGAAGCGCGAGGTCGTGGCGCTCGCGTCCGATGTGACGCGCCTGGCGCGGGCCGTCGACGAGATTGCGGCCGAGCGCACATCGCGGCGCGGCAGGAAGGGATAACGATGGAACGCTTGATGACCGCCAAGCAGGTGAGTGAGCTGATCGAGGTGAGGCCCTCCACCATTTACAAGTGGGTGGACTTGGGCTACATTCCCTATGTCAAGCTCGGCCGCTGCGTGCGCTTCAAAAAGGGAGATCTGATTCGCTGGATTGATCAAAACCACCGCAAAGAGCGCGTCTCGTTCAAGTCCGTCGAGCGCGCCCTCGCCAAGCAACGCGCCCCCCTGCAAAAAGAGTTCTTCTAACCTTCACGCGCCCCGTGTCATTCTGAGCCGTCTCTCCCGCTCGGCGAAGAATCTCACAGAGATCCTTCGGCGAGCGAGGAGGGTCGCCTCAGGATGACAGACCGGAGATCGTCACTTTTTGATGGCTTCTTTTTTGCGGCGGCTGAGATAGCGCAGGACGTCGTTGATGTTGATGATGGAAAGCGGCGCTCCGTCGGCGGCCAGCACCGGCACGTGGCGGCAGCCGCCCAGCGCCATCTGGTTCACAAAGTAGGCGATGGGGGCGTCCTCGCGCACGCACTGCGGGTTGCGGGTCATGACCATGGCGGCCGTCACCTTTGAGAGGTCCTTGTACTTGCCGGCCACGCGCAGCAGGATGTCGCGCTGGCTGATCAGCCCCACGATCTTGCGGTTTTTATAGATCAAGACACAGTCCTTTTTCTTCTGCTCGAAAATCTTCACAATCTTCTCGATCGCGTCGGTGGGGCTTCCCACCAGGAGGTCTTTTCCGGTCAGGAGCTCGGAAACCGGCGCGGTCATGAGGACATTTTGAATCACCTCGCCCTCGCGCGGGCGGGGCAGGTCGCGCTGCATGAGCGTGTGCAGGCACACCTCGCAGCGGTCGGCGCCCTCGATGTTTTCAAAGTTGCAGCCCGGACACCGGATCTTCATGGCTGGCCCCCTGGTTTATCGGCCCGCACCGTCCAGGTCTCGGAACCGTAGATGAGATCCTTGAGGGTCTTGGGGCCTTCCTTCTGGGCGATCGCGCGCAATTGATCTTCCATCAATTGGTCGTAGGAGGGCCGCTCGATGGCGCGGAAGATCCCGAAAGGCACCGGCGTCTCGGGATATTCCATTTGGGTCAGCATGTAAGCGTAGTGAGGTTCCGCGGTCTTCTCGGAGTGGATGAGGAGGTTCTTGGCGTCCGGCTCCTTGGCGAGATCCACCGTTTCGGGTTGCAAGCCGTTCAATCGGATGGCCTTGTCGCGCTTGGGGCCAAAGAGGAGCGGCTGTCCATCCTCGAGATAAATCATGCGGTCATCTCGCGTCTCTCGGCCGATCACGGGCGCGAAGGCCTTATCGTTGAAGATGATGCAGTTTTGAAAAATCTCCACAAAGGAAGCCCCCTTGTGCTGCGCCGCGCGCTCCAGCACGTAGCCCATGTGCTTGGGGTCGGTGTCCAGCGTGCGCGCGATGAACGTGGCCTCGGAGGCGATGGCGACGCACAGGGCGTTGATGGGGTAGTCGATCGTGCCGTAGGGCGTGGACTTGGTGATCTTCCCGAACTCGGAGGTGGGGGAATACTGGCCTTTCGTTAGACCGTAGATGCGGTTGTTGACCAGGATGATGTTGATGTCCACGTTGCGCCGCAGCGCGTGCAGCAGGTGGTTTCCGCCGATCGACAGGCCGTCGCCGTCGCCGGTGATGACCCAAATCACGAGTTCGGGGTTAGCGCACTTCAAGCCGGTGGCGATCGCGGGCGCGCGCCCGTGAATGGTGTGGAAGCCGTAGGTGTTCATGTAGTAGGGAAAGCGGCTGGAGCAGCCGATGCCGGAAACGAACACGTACTTTTCGCGCGGGACCGAGAACTTCGCCAGCGTGCGCTGCATGACCGAGAGGATGGCGTAGTCTCCGCACCCGGGGCACCAGCGCACCTCCTGGCCGGAGATGAAGTCTTCCTTGGAATAGGGCAGGGGCCCCACGGTGCTGGGCGCCGCGGGGCTGGGCGTTTCCGGGGGGCTCATACGGCCTCCTTCACTTGGACGCGCGTCACGGCTTGCACGTGCTCTACGATCTCGGATACGGTGAAGGGCAGGCCCTGCACCTTGTTGAGCCCGGAAGCGTCGGTGAAAGTAAAATGATGGCGGATGAGCAGCAAGAGCTGTCCCATGTTGAGCTCCGGCACCACGACCTTGCGAAACCGGCTCAGAACCTCTCCGAGATTTTTGGGGAAGGGGTTGAGGTACGTCAGGTGCGCGTGCGACACGGGAACGCCGTGTTCCCCAAGCTGAATCGCCGCCTGCCGGATGGCCCCGTAGGTGCCGCCCCAGCCCAAGAGGAGCAGGCTTCCGGACTGCGGCCCCCAAACTTCCAGGTCTGGAATGTCCGCGGCGATGCGGCGCACCTTTTCAGCCCGCAGGTTGATCATCTTTTGATTGTTTTCCGGGTCGTAGCTCACGTTGCCCGTGAGATCGGCCTTCGAAAGCCCGCCGATGCGGTGTTCCAGGCCGGGCGTGCCGGGCACGGCCCACGGGCGCGCCAGGGTTTGTGGATCGCGGGAGTAGGGCAGGAACGGGTCCTTCCCGGCCTTCGGGTGCTTCACCTCGATCGCCGGCAACTTCTCCAGGTCAGGCAGTCTCCAGGGCTCGGAACTACTGGCGATGA
>CAZPNG010000238.1:0-8246 GCA_964587845.1 uncultured bacterium
GACACGCGGATGAAAGCGCAGGCCCAGGTAGTCGTTCGTGGAAAACAAGACCACGCGCTTGCCCTGCCACTCGCCCGCCACGGGGCCGAGCGGCCGCACGGTGCGCAGGCTCCTCAGCTTGTTGTCGGCCTCAAGCTGCGCCAAGTCCTCGACAAAGCTTGGGATCGCCACTAGGCCACCCGGATCGTCTTCTGGCCGGTAGGAATGATCGCTCGCACCTTCGACATCTCCACGTACCCGCTCGTACGCCGCTCCTTGGAACCCGACGGCCGCAGATACGGCGAGTGCACGACGAGAAACTCGCGTTCATCAAACGTGGCTTCCCCCGCGATGTAAAGCTCCTGTAGGATGAGCGACTGCGACTCGCTCACTTCCACGACCACGTCATAGAGCACGCCCTCCTCGAAGGCGGCCGGCGAGCTCGCCGAATAGGCTGCGCCCGCCACGGCGAGCCACAGTGCGAGTGCGAACGCTACAGTTTTCTGAACAGGATGCATGCCGCATGCCCTCCAAAGCCGAGCGATACCGACAGCGCCGTGCGAAGTTGGCAGGCCTGGGCGCGAGCGCTCACGCCGGGCAGCTCGCAGTCCGGATCCAAGCGTTCCAGGTTGGCTGTCGGCGGAATCACATTCTCATGCATGGCTAGAAGGATTGCAACCCCCTGGAGCGCGCCCGAGGCGCCCAACAGGTGCCCCGTGGCGCCCTTCGTGGAGCCGAACGTCACGCGATCGATGGCACGGCCGAAAAACCGCCGGTACTCGCGCGCCTCATAGCGGTCGCCCGTCACCGTGCCCGTCGCGTGCGCGTTCACATAGTCGACGTCTTGCGGCGCGGCATCGCATCGGGCGAAAAGCTGTGAGAGCGTGCGTTCGAGGGTATGGTTTTCCTCGCGAAAATGAACCACATGCGCGCCGTCCTGGCCGTAAGCGCCGCCCAGGACCTCCGCATACGCGCGCCGGCCATCCGCGCGCACGGCGGCGAGAGCTTCGAAGACCACGGCCGCGGCGCCTTCGCCCAAAAGAAACCCGCTGCGGGAGCAGTCAAACGGTCTCACGCCGTCCTGCGAGATCACGCCCATGCGCTGGTAGCCGGCGACGAGCAGCGGCGTGATGGACGCATCCGAGGCCCCCGCGATCGCCAGGTCCACCTCCCCTGTGGCCACCATGCGCCACCCTTCCATTAAAGAAGCCGTGCCGGTCGCACACGCCATCGGGATGCAGCGCGTGGGCCCCTCGGCGCCGAACTCGCGCGCAAGCCACTGATTGGCGGCGTCGGGCGCCAGCTCGCCGAACTGCGAGGCCATCGGCGGCTCGGGCCGCCTCTCGGCCAACCGCTCGGCCGTCACCATGCCGCCCTTGGAAGAACTCATCGCGAGCCCGATGCGCGAGGGCTCGGTGCCCGCAAGATCGACCCTTGCGTCGCGCACCGCCTCGCGCGCCGCCTCGCGCGCATATGAAATGAAGGGATCGAGGCCCTCGACGTCCTCAAGATCGCTGACCGGATAAGCGCGCCGCACGAGGCCGTCGGGAAACTCAAACCTCCGGGCCTCGCCCACGCCTGTTTCGCCGGCCACTAGACGGCGCCAGAAGCGCTCGCGGCCCGTGCCCAGGGGAGAAACCACGCCCATCCCGGTCGCGACCACGCGCCTCACGGCCGGCCTCCCGCAACCCACGCGAGGAGCGAGGATAAAAACCGCGCGTACGCGTTGCCCACTTCGACGCGAACCCCATCTTGGAGGGGCAGCTCGAGACGCCTCGAGCCCCAGTCCACGAGCCCCCCGCACCAGTGCGGCGCCACATCCGTACTGAGCGCTGCGGTGCGCGGCCCGCCCTCGGGCCCCACCACGAGCAGCGGATACTCACGCCGCTCGAGGGAAACGCGCTCACCGCGCGCCCGCAACCGCCGGGCTGCGATCAAGACGCGCGAACCGGATTTCACCATTAGGCAATTGAGCCCGCACACCATGGGAGGATTCCGAAGAGGAGCGGCGGGGACAAGAGGGTGCTTGCGCTTGGCCACCAGGAGCGCTCCGGAAGGAAAATTCACGCGATCGTCGCCGGGCAGGCAGCGCACGGGGAGCAGCTCCTCGATCTCTGATCCGCGCCAGCCGCCGAACGCGCCGGAAAACGATGCCCACCCCCCGATCATGAGAAGCCCCGTGCCGCGCGCGATTTGCTGCGCCATCGCGCGCTCAGCCGAACGCGCCAGGCGCGAGCGCGGATAGTCACTCAGCACGATCGCGTCGAAGCGGCGGGCGAGGACGCCCGGCCGCAAGGACTTGTCGGGAGGGATGTGCACGAAGCGGGCGCGCATGAAACGCAACACCGCCAACAGGTAGTTGGCCGATCCCCCCACGGGGCTGTCGCCGGCGTAAAGGAAGTTCATGTACTATCCCCCCCGCGTGATGCGAGCGTCGAAGTCAAACACCTGGCCGCTCACGAGTGTCGTTTCATCGGACAGCAGGGCCACGATATGCCGGGCCGCCTCCTCGGGGTCGGACGCGCGCTCGAGCACGCTCTCGCCTTCGAGCGAAGCCTTCACCGATTCAGGAAGATCGCGCGTCATGGCAGAACCGATGAGAAAGCCGGGCGTGACGGCGTTGACAAGGATCCCCTTGCGCCCGACCTCGCGCGCCAGGCTGCGCGCGAAGGCCTCAAGGCCCGCCTTGGACGCCGCGTAGTTGGACGCCCCGAAGGCGCCCAGCCGCCCCGCGCGGCTTGAAACAAAGAGAAGCTTGGCGCGCTCGGACTTGTACAACAGCGGCAGCAGCGCCTTCACCAAGCGGTAGGCCGCCGTGAGGTTCACGTCGATCACCTCGTCCCACGCTTGCTCGTCCATCTTGGACACGGTCGAGTCGCGCGCGACGGCCGCGTTGTGAATCAGGATGTCGAGGCCTCCCGAGCGCTCTTTGAGGAGATTCTTCAACCGCAGAAAAACGTCGGGCGAGCGCAGGTCGGCCTGGACGCCCTGCGCGCCCGCGTCCTGAAGCTCTCTTGCCGCCCTCTCATTTTGAAAGTAGGTAAACGTGACCCGGCCGCCCACCTCGAGCGAGCGGCGCACAAGAGCGCGGCCCAAAAGCCCCGTGCCGCCAGTAATGAGGACATTCTTCTGGTTCAGCATCTCTTTGGGACCGTCTCACGGTCCCTATCATTCCAGGATGTCGCCGAGGACGGAGGTGACCTTCACCCCGCGCGCCTTGAAGGTTGCGACCGCTTTCTCAAGCTGCTGCTCGTCGCCCTCCAGCTCGATCGTGGCCTCGCCGGCGTCTGCGGTGATCTTCGCGCGCCGGATGTTGAGCATCAGGTCGTGGTCGCGGGCCACGAGGAACATCAGGGGCTCCTTGATGAGCTCCTGGGGGAACACGAGGTGAAGGGCCCGGCGCGCCATGTCAGCCGCCCGCAATGGCCGGCACGATGGACACTTCGTCGCCGTCGGCGAGCGGGGTGGCTTCTTTCTTCAAGAAGCGGATGTCCTCCTGGTTCTTGAAGACATTCACGAACCGCCTCAAGTTCCCCGACTCATCGCACAAGCGCTCTTTCATGCCGGGATACGACTTCTCGAGCGCGGTGATGAGCTCGGTCACGGAACGCGCGTCGACCTCCACCTCGCTCTTGCTTTGGGTCAGCCCCTGCAGGGGCGTGGGGATTCTCACTTTAACGCCCATACTGGCCTACTCCTTTCGCGAACAACGCATCAAATGCCGCAAGCGTGGGCTCCACCATCTCAGGCTGTCCGATGATGTCCTGGATGGCCTCCTGAGTCTTGAGCCCGTTTCCCGTGATCGCCACGACGACCGTTTCATCCGGCCGGATCAAGCCGCGCGCGACAAGTTTCTTGGTGCACGCGAGCGTCACGCCGCCCGCGGTTTCCGCAAAAATGCCCTCCGTGCGGGCCAGCCACACGATCGCCTCCTGGATCTCTGCGTCCGTGGCGATCTCGGCCGAGCCGCCGCTCACCATGACGGCGTCCCGCGCGTAGTAGCCGTCCGCCGGATTACCGATCGCCAGGGACTTCGCAATCGTGTTGGGCTTGACCGGCCGCAGCACCTCCGAGCGGTCGAAAATCATCGCGGCAATGGGCGAGCAGCCCTCCGGCTGAGCGCAGTGCAGCTTGGTGGACGGCTTCGCAATCAAGCCCAGCATCTCGAACTCGCGGATCGCCTTGCCGACTTTCGTGAGGAGCGAGCCGCTGGCGGCCGGAATCACGATGTGGTCCGGGGCGCGCCACCCGAGCTGCTCCAGGATTTCAAAGCCCAGGGTCTTCGAGCCCTCGGCGTAGTAGGGGCGGATATTGATGTTCACGAACGCCCAGCGGTACTTGGAGGCGATCTCCGAGCACAAGCGGTTCACGTCATCGTAATTGCCCCGCACGGCAATCAAATTCGGACGGTAGATGAGTGAGGCCACGATCTTGGTGGGCTCGAGATCCGCGGGAATAAAAATGTACCGCTTAAAGCCCGCCCACGCGCCGTGCGCGGACACCGCCTGAGCGAGGTTTCCGGTGGAGGCGCAGGCCACGGTGTCGAATCCCAGCTCCCGCGCGCGCGACAGCGCCACCGCGACCACCCGGTCTTTGAACGAAAGCGTCGGGTGGCAAACCGTGTCATCCTTGATGTAGAGATTTTTCAGCCCGAGCTCGCGGCCCAGGCGCTCGGCGCGAATCAAGGGCGTGAAGCCGGAGGAAAACCCGCACGAGGGCTCTCCGTCGATCGGCAAAAGCTCGCGATAACGCCACAGGCTCGGCGGGCCCTTCTCGATCGACTGACGCGTCACGCGCCGCGCGATCGCGTCGTAATCGTAGCTGACCTCGAGGGACCCAAAGCAAAACTCGCAGACGTAGAGCGCTTCCTTTTTATAGCGCCGCCCGCACTCCCGGCATTTCAGCCCCAGCATCGACGACATTATTTTGCTCCAACGGCCGCGCGAGCGGCACTCGGTTCGGCATCCTGCGGCACCACTTCTTGGTAGACGCCCTCCACCTCCGCCTCGAGCCGCTCGAGGGTAAAGTACGTGCGCACGAGCTCCGCACCTGCGCGCGCCACGCGCGCCGCGCGCTCGGGGGATGTGATGATCTCCAGGATCCGCTGCGCGAGAAGATCGGCCCGCTTGGGCGGCACCAAAAATCCGGTCACATTGTCGTCGACGAGCTTCGTGAGCGCCCAGATGTTGGTGACAATCACGGGCTTCTCGACCGCCATGGACTCCACCACGGCCAGGCCGAAGCCCTCACGCCACGTGGCCGGCAGCACAAACACGTCGAACGCCGCAACGAGCCTGGCGGTGTCAGCCACGGCGCCGGCAAAAATGACGGCGCGTTCAAGACTGAGCTCGCGCGCAAGGCGCTCCAAGCGAACCCGCTCGCGGCCCTCGCCCACAATGACGGCGACGGCGCGCGGGTCGCTGGCGCGCACCTGCTTCAACGCCCGGATGAGATACTCGTGCCCCTTGTCCGCCACGAGGCGCGCCACCGAGCCCACCACCCACGCATCCGCGGGCAATCCCAGTTCCCGTTTCACGGCGGCCGGATCATGCGCCCGCACGCGGGCCGTCCATCCCTCCACGTCAATCGCGTTCCTCGCCAAGCGCACGCGCGAGGCGTCCAGGCCGTGCTCGTCCTGCAAGTGTTCCGTCACGCCCCGGCTGATGCCGATCGCCCGCTCGCCCCAACAAGGCCATAGCCTGCGCCCGAGGTTCATGCGGTAGAAGCCGTGCGCCGTGCTGACGGCCGGCACCCCCGTGAGGCGCGAGACGACGCTCGCGAGCATCTGCATCACGCGCGTGTGGGCATGCAGCACCTGAAACCGCTCGCGGCGCACCCACCGGGCGACCTCGGGGATGGCCCACCAAAGCTTGGGAGAAAGGATGTTCTTCGTGCGGAAGGACACGGGCAAGATGCGCACGCCCTGGGCCCGGAGTTCTAGAGCGGTGGAGCCCCCGCTTGAGAGCACAGCCACATCGTGGCCGTGCCTGGCCTGCGCTCCGGCCAGGAGCACCAGGTAGCGGGAAATGCCGCCGATCTCGAGATGGGTCGTGAGGTGAAGGATTTTCATGCGCTCGCGCGGCTCTGCTGCGAGACCGCGCCCCTACTTCTTCCGGTACGCCTCGATCAGAACGTCCGCCACTTCGGGGCGCGAGAACTCCTCGGGAGGCCGCGCGCCCTCCGAGAGCATCTGTCTCACCTTGCTCCCCGAAAGCGACACGTGGTGCGCCTTGTCATGCGGGCAGGTCTTCACCGAGGCCATCTCGCCGCACGTCTTGCAGTAGAAGGTGTGGTCGAAGAAAAGTGGCGTGATGCCGATCTCCCCGGCTCCGAACTCATCGAAGATGCGCTGGGCGTCGAACGTGCCGTAATACGGCGTGCCGTCCGGCCTCGAGACGCCGGCGTGGTCGCGGCCCACGATGAAATGCGTGCAGCCGTAGTTCTTGCGCACGAGGGCATGAAAGATCGCCTCGCGCGGGCCCGCATAGCGCATGGCTGCCGGAAACACCGCCATGAGCACCCGGTCCTTGGGGTAGTATTTTTCCAAAATCACCTCATAGCAGCGCACGCGCACGGCCGCGGGCACGTCGTCGCCTTTGGTCTCCCCGACAAGCGGGTGCAGCAGCATGCCGTCCGCAATTTCCATGGCGCACTTCTGAATGTACTCATGCGCGCGGTGAATGGGATTGCGCGTTTGGAACGCCACGACGCGCTTCCATTTGCGCTCGGCAAACGCGCGGCGAGTCTCCAAGGGCGTCATGCGGTACTGTGCAAAGGCGGCGACACGCGGCCGGCGCACGACCTCCAAGCGCCCCCCGATCGCCCACGGGCCGTTGGCGTACAAGGTCGCGACAGCCGGATGAGTCTCCTCTTCGGTGCCGAACACCTGGCGCGCTTCCTTTTTCTTGTCGAGCTGGAAGATGGACTCCACGCGCAAGAGCGCAAGCGTTCCCGTCTGCGCGTCCTCGAGCGCCACGGGTGTGCCCTCCCGCAGCTGCTTGCGTTCCTCTTCCGTGACCTGCTTGCAGATGGGAATGGACCATGCGAGCCCACTCGAGAGCTGCATGCGATCCACCACCTCCACGTAGTCGCGCTCGGCCATGAAGCCCTCAAGCGGGCTCATGGCGCCCACCGCGATCATCTCGACATCGCAGACCTCGCGGTCTGTCAGCCGCAGGCGCGAGAGGTTCTTGGCGCGCCCTTCGGCTTCCCGCTGCGCCTCGCCGGCAAGCTCGCGGTTGACCAGGGCGCCGCCGTGCGGCGCAATCGTTCCATCCACAGTCGGTTGCTTCTCAACGCTCGTCACCATCACACTCCTAACCTTTCTCGGATTCGTCTTTTTTTAAGAAGGTATGGATGCCACACTCGCGCTTGTCCCATTCGGCCCAGCGGCCCGCGCGCTCATCCTCACCCGCCATGACCGGCCGCGTGCACGGCCAGCAGCCGATGCTCTTAAACCCCTTTTCGAAGAGCGGCTGCACGGGAAGCTGGTTGGCCTTGATGTACTCCCAGACATCCTTCGACGTCCACGCCAGGAGAGGATTCACTTTGACGAGCCCCCCGTCGTAGCGCTCGACCCACTGCGCCTCGCCTCGCTCGGTGGTCTGCCCGCGCCGGATCCCGGAGATCCAGGCGCGAAGGCCCACGAGGGCGCGGCGCATCGGCTCCACCTTGTTGATCTCGCAGCACAGGTTCGGCTGCGTGGAATACAAATGGTCGGTGTATTTCTCAATGAATTGCTCGCGGCTGATGGCCGCGCGGTACACCACGATGTTCAGGCCGAGCAGTTTCTGGAGCCGGTCCCGGTATTCCAGAGTCTCCGGGAAATGGTAACCCGAGTCGACGAAGATGACCTTCACTGCCGGGTTGATCCGGCTGACCATGTGCAACAGGGCCGCGCTGCCCTGCCCGAAAGAGGAGGACACCGCAATGTCGGGGAAAAACTCCCCCACTCCCCACCGCAAGATTTCCTGCGGAGACTTGCGTGAGAACTCATCGTTCAACTTCGCCAAATCAAGAGACATCTCGTCCACCGGCGTCATGCCGCACCGTTCGCGTGCGCTCTCGCGCGCGCCTCCAGTTGGTCCACGACGGATTCCGAAAGCTCGTGCCGGAGCGCCAGCTCCCCCAAGTCCCGGTGCTGATGTTGAGGGCCATGATAGTCACTGCCGCCCGTCGCGAGCAGACCGTGTTCCCCGGCCAGCAGGCTATAGAAGTCCACTTCAGACTTTCCGTGCGAGCTGTGATACACCTCGATGCCGTCCAGG
>CAZPNG010000239.1:0-8556 GCA_964587845.1 uncultured bacterium
GGAAGGCGGGCCCAATTTCACACGCTGCGACAGAAGGGGGGCTTGAGCGGCTTTACCTCACCGCTTGAGAGCGAGCATGATCACTTCACGGTCGCGCACGCCTCGACGGGCATCGCACAGGCGCTGGGCCTGGCCGTGGCGCGCGACTACCGCGGCGGCACGGAGCACGTGGTGGCCGTGGTAGGGGACGGGTCGCTGACCGGCGGCCTGGCCTTTGAAGGTTTGAACAACCTTGGCCATCTCGAGCGCCGCGTCGTGGTCATCCTCAATGACAACAAGATGTCCATTGCGCCCAACGTGGGCGCCATCTCGCGCTATTTGAACCGAATCCTGACGGCTCCGCTGTTCAACCGTATTCGCGATGCCGTCCGCGCGCGTGTCCGGGGGCACCGCCGCGTGAAAAACTTCCTGCGCCACTTTGAGGAAAGCCTCAAGAACATGCTCGCGCCGGGCATTTTGTTCGAGGAATTGGGGATCCGCTATTTCGGCCCCATTGATGGGCACAACATCCCCGACCTGGTGGCCACCCTTCGCAACGTCCTCACACTCAAGGACCCTTGCATCGTGCACTGCATCACCCAGAAGGGCAAAGGCCATGAGAAGGCGGAGACCGCGCCCGACCGGCTGCACGGCGTGGCGCCGCAGAAGCCCGTCTGCGAGGTGACGGGGTCGGTGGAATCCAAGCCGGTTCTCCCGTTCACCAAGGCGTTTGCGCGCTCCCTCATCAAGCTGGCTGAGCGCGATCCCCTGGTGGTGGCCATCACGGCCGCCATGCCGGACGGCACGGGCTTGGCCGAGTTCGCCAAGCGCTTTCCCGACCGCTGCTTCGACGTGGGCATTGCCGAGCAATTTGCGGTTTGCTTTGCGGGCGCTTTGGCGAAGAGCGGCTTCAAGCCGGTGTGCGCCATTTACTCCACCTTCCTGCAGCGGGCGCTGGATCAATTGGTGCACGATGTCGCCCTGCAGCGCGCCAATGTGACGGTCTGCATGGACCGGGCGGGGCTGGTCGGGGTCGACGGCCCGACGCACCAGGGGCTTTTCGACATCGGCTACATGAGCTCTATTCCGGGCTCGGTCATCAGTAGCCCCGTCACGGAAGGCGAGCTTTACCGTTGCTTGGAGCTGGGCGTGAATTACGACGGGCTGTTCGCCATCCGGTATCCCAAGGACGACGTGGCGCTCGATTTGGAGAAACCCCAGGGCGAACGCTTTGCTTTGGGCGAAGGCGAGATCCTGCGGGACGGATCAGACCTGGCGATCCTGGCGCTTGGCCCCATGGTGGTCACTGCGCTCGAGGTGGCCGACCGGTTGTCGGCTGAAGGGCTCTCCGCGGCCGTGGTCAACATGCGCTTTGCCAAGCCGCTGGACAAGCGGCTCCTCGCCGAGCTGGCCGGGCGTTTTTCTGTTTTTTTTACGATGGAAGATCATGTGCTGACGGGCGGGTTCGGCACGAGAGTCTTGGAACACTTTGAGCGGGCCGGCGGCCCTGATTTTTTTCTAAAACGTTTTGGCGTTCCCGACGTGTTTGTGGAGCATGCCACGCGCAAAGAGCAGTTCGAGCTCTGCGGCCTGACGACCGAGAAACTGGCGCAAGCGATCGCCGATGAGTGGGCCGTTGTCAAAGCCAGGGCCTAAGGCGTGAAAACCGTAGGCGTGGTGGTCAACACCCGCAAGCCGCTCGCGGAGCCGACGGCCGAGCGGGTGGCGGAGTTCCTGCGCAAGCGCGATCTGGCCGTGCAGCTCAGTACCCAAACGCCGGTGGAGGAGATTGTCCGCTCCTGCGATTTGTTGATTTGCCTGGGCGGCGACGGCACCCTTCTCTATGCGGCCATGAGGATGCTCGAGCGGCCGTGCCCCGTCCTGGGCGTCAACCTCGGTTCCCTCGGATTTCTCACCGAAGTCAAGGAAGCGGAAGTTTTCGATGAGCTCAAGGCGGTCCTCGACGGCAAGTACCGCATCGAGGAGCGCCTCATGCTCCGCGCGCACATCAAACCAGCCCGGCGAGGCGCGGAGGGTGAGCGCCGCTTCCAGGCCTTAAACGACGTCGTCTTGAGCCGCGAGAACCTGGCGCGCTACCTCACGATCGAGGTCGAGGCAAACGGCGAGCCGCTCATGAGCTATTCCGGCGACGGGGTGATCGTGGCGACCCCCACCGGGTCGACGGCGTACTCGCTCTCGGCGGGCGGGCCCCTGGTGTACCCCACGCTTGATGCGTTCGTCACAACGCCCATCTGCGCGCACGCCCTCCTGATGCGGCCCACCGTCCTGCCGGCGAGCCGCAAGATCACGGTGCGGTTTTCATCCGTGCGCGCCTCCGACCAGGCGGTGCTGACCGCCGACGGACAGGAGCGGGTGGTCCTCAGTCAGGGGGACGTGGTCGAGATCACCAAGTCCGCGATTCCCTTTCAAATGATCCGCAGCTCCAAGCGCAGCTTTCTGGAAACGGTGCGCGAAAAGTTCGGAAGTTCCCCTCTCTGATGGCTGACGGCGGACTCGCGCGCGTGCGGTTTGCCCCTTCCCCCACCGGTTTTCTCCACATCGGCGGCGCCCGGACGGCGCTCTTCAACTGGCTCTTTGCTCACCGTCTGGGCGGGCGCTTCCTCCTGCGCATCGAGGACACGGACCGCGAGCGCTCGCGCAGAGAGTTTGAGGATGAAATTCTCTCCTCCCTCAAGTGGCTGGGTCTCGCGTGGGATGAGCCCTTCATGCGCCAAAGCGAGCGCCTCGATTTTTACCGCGAGCGCGCAGAGGGGCTCATGGAAAAGGGCCTGGCGTATCCCGACGGCGAGGCCGTCACCTTCAACATCCCGCGGGAAGTGGTGGAGTTTGACGACCTCGTCCGGGGCCGGGTGTCCTTCGACGCCTCGGCCTTCGGGGACCTCGTCATCCTGAAATCCGACGGCACGCCCACCTACCATTTCAGTTGCGTGCTGGATGACCATGCGATGGGCATCACGCACGTGGTGCGCGGCGAAGATCACTTGTCGAATACGCCGCGGCACATCCTGCTCGCGCGCGCCCTGGGAATCGAGCCGCCCCGCTACGCGCACCTTCCGCTGATCCTCGCCGCCGACGGCTCGCCCTTGTCCAAGCGCCACGGGGCGGTCTCCGTCCTGGAGTTCAAGCGCGAAGGGTTTCTGGCCGAGGGCCTCGTGAATTACATGGTCCTCCTGGGATGGGGAACCTCGGACAATCAGGAGATCTTCACGCTGGAAGAGTTAGCGGGGCGGTTTTCGCTCGACCATGTCAACAAGACCGGCGCGCGCTTTGATCTCGAGAAGTTGCGGTGGGTGAACGGCCGGCACCTCAAGCGCCTCGCGCCTGAAGCGTTTCAGGCCCGGTTGATCGCTTATTTGAAAGAGCAGGGCGTGCCGTTCGATGAGGCGCGCGTGCGCCGCCTCGCGCCGATTTTCGGCGAGCGCATGGACACGCTGAAGGACTTTTTGTCGGTGGCGGACTTCGCGTTGGCTTCGGAGGTCACGTTTCAGAGCGAGGCCGTGGCGAAGCACTTTACGGGCCCGGTGCGCGAGCGGCTTGAGCGCTCGCTGGAAGACCTTGAGCGCCTGCCGAGTTTCGAGGACCCCGCGCGCATTGAGCAGGTGGTGAGGGACCGCGCGTCGGCGCTGGGCCTGAAGGCCGGGGATCTGATCCACCCGATCCGCGTGGCGATCACGGGCAGGACGGTCAGCCCGGGTTTGTTTCAACTCATGGCCGCCATGGGTAAGGACTGCGTTGTGTCCCGGCTGAAGCGCGTGGTGGCGAATTGGGAGACGGTCCTCACGGGAGGGCTCCATGGCTGAGTGCCTTTTTTGCCGCATTGCAGCGAAGCAGATTCCCGCCGCCATCGAGTATGAGGATGAAGAGGTGGTGGCCTTTGCGGACATCCATCCTCAGGCGCCCGTGCATATTCAGATCGTCCCCAAGCGTCACATTGGCTATGTGGCGGACCTTTTAGATAGTGACGCCTCCCTCATCGGCAAGTTGATTATCGTGGCCAAGACCCTTGCCCGCCAAAAGAAAGTTGAAAACGACAGCTTCCGCCTGGTGTTCAACAACGGCCCTTGGGCGGGGCAGTCGGTGTTCCACATTCATCTGCACCTCCTTGCCGGCCGGCGCCTCGGCTGGCCGCCGGGTTAATTTTTGAGCTCTTAGCAAAACTGAGCGTTCGCAGAAGTTCGCTGTCATCAATCTTTTATTAAGCGTTTATTAATCCCCGCTGTCTTGACAGCTCCTGCGTGCTGTGCGAGATTTTTCGTGCCTTTTCTTTCCCTCTCTCGTTGGTTCACGGGTTCAAGACCGCTCGCCGGGTCCCCGGCGCGCATCACGGACAGGACGAATTGATTCGCTCAACCCTGGTGAGGTGGGGGTGTTTCCTCTGCATGGCGGCAGGGGTGTTCTCGGGCGCCCACGATGCCCGCGCGCAGGCTGACAGGTCCCAACTCATCCGGCCGCGAGGCACCTACGTTGCGGGGGAGCTGGTCGTTCAGCCCTGCCGATCCAGGCGCCATGCGCACGCGCGCCACACGCTGCGCGCCTCGCAAGTCCTTGCGCGATTCCCCGTCAGGACCGCTTGCCCCCTCGTGTCGTCTCGAGCCAGGCCCCGGCTGCGCGGCATTCAAAAACTTGTCCTTCAAGATCCTTCCACTGACGTGGAGCGCGTCTGCCGGCTCCTCGCCCGCACCTGCGACGTCGAGTTTGCCGAACCCAACTATGTCTACGAGCTTGAAACGCACACGGCCACCCCGGATGAGTTTTTAGACTCTCGGGGAGCCTGGGGCCAATCGTTTCCGGATCTCTGGGGATTGCGCAAAATCGAGGGCGTGGAAGCGTGGTCGCGCTCAACCGGCCGGGGCGTGGTGGTGGCTGTGATCGACTCCGGGCTCGACCGCCTGCATCCCGACCTTGCCGCGAACGTTTGGCAGAATCCCCGGGAAATCCCCGACAACGGCGTGGACGACGATGGCAACGGCTACCGGGACGATACGTGGGGATGGAATTTCATTGACGACGACAACGATCCCCGGGACGACATGGGGCACGGCACGCACGTGGCGGGCACGATCGCGGCCGTGGAGGGCAACGGGATCGGGATTGCGGGCGTGGCGCCGGACGCCCGGGTGATGGCGGTCAAGGCGTTCGATTCCTACGGCTTCGGCACGCTGGCGCAGTTGGTGCCGGCCATCGAGTACGCGGCGGCCAACGGCGCCCGGGTGATCAACAACAGTTGGGGCGGGTTCACGCTATCGGAGTCTCTTCGCCGCGCGCTGGAGGACGCCCACAGCCGGGGCTGCGTGATCACGGGCGCGGCCGGAAACGCCGGCACGGACATGGCGGGGTTTTATCCCGCGGCCCATCCGGCCGTGATCTCGGTGGGAGCGACGGACCACGAGGATCATCTGGCCTCGTTCAGCAATTTTGGCCCGCTCTTGGACGTCGTGGCCCCGGGCGGGGGAGGCGACGATCCGAAGAACGCCTTCGATTCCCACCGCTCCATCCTTTCGCTTCTCGCTTCCCATTCCACATGGACGAACCAAGGCGATATCCTGCCGCTGATCGTGCGCCCGGGCTACCTTCGGCAGGCGGGCACGTCCATGGCGTGTCCCCACGTGTCGGGCATCAGTGCGTTGCTTCTGTCGCGCCACCCCGATTGGACGGCGGAGCAGGTGCGCGCGGCCCTTCACGCCTCCGCCGAGGACCTGGGTGAACCGGGGCCGGACGCGACCTTCGGTCACGGCCGTGTCAACGCGCGCCGCGCCCTCACGATCGAAAATCCGCTCGCCCTACAGCTTGACCGCGTGTTCGTCGACACTCCGCGCGCCGACATCGTCTTCGAAGGAGCGCTGGGAGGCGCTCCGCCCGAATCCCTCGAGGTACTCGTCCGCGTCCAGTCCGAGGGCACGTTTTCGCCGATTGCCCATGAGCCCGGGGAGGCCGGCACCGGCGAACTCGCGCGCATCCCCGTGACGCCGGGCGTTTTTCAGGATGGCGAGACCTACGTATTCCTGTTCCGCGTCTTGGAAGCCGCCTCGGGCCTGTACCTCACCGAATCCATCACCTTGACGGACTTTCGCGCCATCCGGGTGGCGGCGGGCCTGGAAGGGGAGTTCCTCCGCGCCACGGAAACATTTGAAGTGTCGGGCGATTCGGTTTTCGGCATTGCTTCCGCAGCGTGGGTCAGGAAGCCCGGCGGCGTGCCGTCCGCCGCAGGCGTGACGATCGAGCAGGGCGGCGCGGCCGGGCCCTACCGCATCCGGGTGTCGGGCTCGGCTCTGCCGGGCGCCGGGTCCTACGCTCTTCGCCTCGAAGACGCCGCGACTCACGCGCGTGAGGTGGCTTTCCATCTTGAAGCAACTCTGTTTGCCCCGAGCCTTCTGAGCGGGGACGTGGCTTTCATGCAACTCGCAGAATTGGACGGTGATCCTGCTCGGGAGGTGGTGGTTTCCACGCCCCTGGCGGAGGGTCTGCATCGATTGGTCGTTTACGAGCACACCGGCAATCTTCTCGCCGGTTTTCCAAAAGATGCGGATCCTCCGGCCATGGTCGTGGACTTGAACGGCGATGGGCGGGACGAGATTGTAACAACCCGCCAATCCTTCTATTGGGAGTCGCCGCCGGGCTCAGGCCCCATTCTGCGCACGCGCACGTATCTTTCCTCGCTCGACGGATCGGGCAATGTCCGGCCCGGCTATCCTGTGAGTTTGGATGGGGCTTTTAAGGCCCGCGCGGCGGCGGATGTCGACGCCGACGGACGCCTCGAGGTCCTGCTCATTGAGGACCTGCAGGCCTCTATTATTCTGACGGGCTCCGCCGGCGGCACGGCGAGCTCGGGAGCCGAGTGGGCGGCCGTGCGCCTGGGCGCTTTTGCCGAGCATCTGGCCGTGGGCGATCTCGACCGCGATGGGGACGTGGAACTTGTGGTTCGCGACGGAAGCGACCTTTTGATCGCGTCGCCTGACGGGACCGTCTCGCGGCGCATTCGCAGGCCGGCTTCTTTGGCGAGCGGCTTGGGCGGGGGACCTCTCGCCCTCGCCGACTTGGACGGTGACCCGGCGGGCGACCTCGAGATTGTGACGTCCTACCGGGTGGGGTTCGGCACGGCGGGCGAGACGGCGTGGCGCGCCTTTGATCACGACGGCCGGGAGCGGCCCGAGTTTCAGATTTCGATTCCCTTCACCACGGCGTTTACGCGATTCGCACCCGGTTTCTCGCTCGGGGACCTCACGGGCGACGGGCGGGCCGAGCTCGTCATTTTCCGGCGCGCGCTGTTAGGGGCCGGGCTGGACCCGGCCGTGTCTGATCCCCGCCTGTGGGCCTATGAGCGCTCCAACGCCATCCTGGCGGGCTGGCCGGTGAGTATTCCGGCTGCGGCCGTCCTAAGTCCCCGGCGCGTACTGAGCGAGTTCTACCTTGCGAGTGCGGAGCCGCTCGTGGGCGATGTGAACGGCGATGGGCGAAACGACGTGGTGGCGGTGCAGGACGACGGCAAGGTGTACGCCTACGATGCGGGTGGGCGGGTGCTCGCGGGCTGGCCCCAGCCGATCGCGTTGGACTCTGGTGAGTTTCCCTATCAGAAGATCGAGCGCCTCCAGCTTGCGGACGTGGAGGGCGACGGCTTGGCCGATCTTTTGCTGGCGCGCGAGAGCTGGCCCGATTCCCATTATACCCAGACGCCGCCTGCCCTACCGGCGCGGTCCACGCTGCATTTGTTTTCGACCTGGCACCCGCTCACGCCCTACCGGCAGGCCTGGCCCTTTGCGGACCATGATCCTGCCATGACGCGCAACCTGGCCACCGACATTCGCATCGGAAACCGCGGCCCCCAGTTCGACCCGCTCCCTGCAGGGTTCACGATTTTGACGGGGGAGACCGTCACGTTTGACGTGGTGGCTACCGATGACGATGCAGATGCGATCACGATCACATTCGAGGGTCCCTTGCCGGCCGGTGCTACGCTGATCGATCTGGGCGCTGACCCCGTTGCCAAGTCCCGGCGCGCCCGCTTCCGTTGGGCCCCGGCATCGGCTTCCATCACCTCGGTGGCGTTCACCGCATCCGATGGGCTTGCGGTGACCCGCAGTCGCGCCGTTTTGATCACGGTCAACGCGCCCGCCGTGCGAGAAGAGTTCACCCGCTACGCGCAGGAAACGGTGTCTCGTTCCGCTGGATGGGTGCCGGTTGAGGACCGGTCGCTTGAAACCATCCGCAGGCGCGCGTGGGCGCGCTACTCGATGCAGGTCACATCGGCGGGGGTCTGGGAGCTTGAGGTCGTGGCGGCCGACGTTCCCGTCGGGCCTGCCTACACAAACACTCCCTACCTCATTCAAGTCTCGTTGGGCAGTAGGTCGTACGGCACGCTGTCGCTTTCTCCTGCTGACGGTGAGCGCCGGGGCGTCATCGGCCTGGGCTATCAGAGCTCCCGGAGATATCCGAAGAATCTCTCCATCACCTTGAGATGGCAGAACGGCGCCAACACGGCCGAGTTTCCGCTTCGCCTGCGCAAACTCACCCTCCGCAAACCTTAGGGGTCAACCTTAGGGGTCAGACCCCTTTTCGCCC
>CAZPNG010000240.1:0-3654 GCA_964587845.1 uncultured bacterium
GGCGCGCCTGCACGCAGGGGGGCAAGCCACGCTGTTCCGCGTTGATACGCGCGGGAAATATGTCTACCCCGACTTAAGCAGCGCGATTCCACCCTCACTCGGGGCGGGCCGGCCTGCGAGCGAGGTGATCGCCATCGAGCGCCGGGCTGATCACCGGGGCTGGTTTTTGCCCGGCACGCTCATCCGTGTGCCGCCTGCTGTCGTTGCCTCCGGCCGAGTCCAATTTCATTGGGGCAGGGTCACATCCGGGGCCGCGAATCTCCCCCAAATACCGCCCGGCCGCGGGCGCACAGTGTGGATTGATGACTACCGCGGTTGGGATCTGACCGTCGACCTGCAGGACGGCGTGCCCAAGGAACTTCTCTTGAAGTCGCCCGACGGAGAAGACTTCGTGCGGGTCGTCATGAGTGAAGACCAGGAATCTGTGTTGCGCGTTTATTACGATCGGTTCGGCAATGTGATCCGAATGAAATTGAGGATGAGAAGCAAGGGGCGCGCCTCCGGGGAAGACGCGGCGGTGAAGGCGAAGTTCGGGTCCAAAATGCATTGGAAGCGAAGTCTCGATGCTCCCCGAGGAGAGGGGGACGACGCTGAATCCACTTTCCACGCCGACCCGTGGTCGGACGATCCCGGCGTGGACACGTATGATTCGGGTCTCGGGGACTTTTTGGACGCGGGACTTCTTGCTCCGGAGGATCTCGAGCGGCTGCTGGGCTTGCTGCAGGGGCAGTCTTCCCGGGAGGTGCTCGGGCGGGAGGCCCTGGATGATTTCCTCGGGCGGGTTGCATCCTCGCTTGCGCGACATAAAGACCTCAGCGGTCAAGCGAGGGCGATCCGCACCCGGCTGAGCGAGACCGTGAAGGCCGCACAGGGCGAGCACCGGCAAGCCGCCGGCCGGGCGGAACAAGAGCCGATGCTCAGGGTTTCAATTCCTAAACTGACGAGGCTGCTGAATTGGGCGGGGACGGGCGTGGGCATCCCCCTCTTGGCTGCGCTCCTCACCGAACGGGGCGCACACGCGACCTGGCCGTGGTCGCTGGCGGTCCTCGGCGTCCTGACGGCGCTCGCGTACGCGCAGACCGTTCTGGTCGGCGAGATTGAAAACCGCGGCAATCCCACCGGCATTTTCGCCACCCTCTCGATCCGCACCCAGGACTTCATGAAGGAGTTTCTGATGGCCGCGGTCGGTTTTCTTTTGCTACCCGGGATCGCCGCATTTTGGATCAACGTGTTCTGGTGGGCATTTTGGCCCGTCTGGCTTTTCATCGGCAGCTTCGTGGGGACGTTGGCGGCGGGCGCGCTCATTCTGCCGCGGTTCTTCCGCGAGCCGAAGGACTTGGGCTCTGGAGATGGCTCCGGCGAAGCTCGCCGGCCGGGAAGCGATCGACAGAGCGCCTCGCGTGCGCAACGGCCCATCTGGATGGAGGTTGTCCGCCGCATCTTCCTGGGTTCGTACCTGCGCAGGAAGAAAGCTATTGACTCCGCCCTCGATCGCTTGCTGCCGGCCATGCCCGACGAGGCAGCAGCTCGCAACGCAACCATCTCGGTGTGGAAGGAGAGAGCCGTGCCCGCGAGCTTCTGGAGGGTGGCGCTCCTGCTGGTGGCTGACTGGGCGCGGTCTTTGACCTCGCCGACGCCTCGAGCGTCAGGCCGTTGGTTCTGGCCCTCACTGCTGGGCGCGGTGTCCCTGGGCGTGGGGGCACTGGGCGGTGCCCTTCTTTTCACGTTGTCCTTGTCGGCTCTCGCGCTGGGAGCTTTTGTCGCCGGACTCTTCTATTTCCTGTTTGTCTCGGCGGGTATCGCCTTCTTGACGCTCCCGCCCGCAGACTCCACCGGGCGCATCACGGGGTATCATGTGGATGAAATCCTCGTCGGGCGGAATCTGAGGCCGGATCAAGCGGCTACTCGGGTGGCGGCGCAGTTGGTCCCGGGCGACGCCATGCCGGGGGACGTATCCCGGTGGTTGGACTACTGGGAGCGAAGCGGCGCCGGCCGCCAAATGGCTTTGGCATTTCTTGACGAGGCGCGGCGCGATCAAGACATCCCCCGGGACCCGATTCTACGCTTGCTGCGCAGGGGCCTGGAGCTATCGGTTGACCCGCCGGGCGAGGGCATTAAGCGGTTGGCCCTGCTGAAGAAGGCAGCAAGACAAATGTTCCTGCAGGTCTCCGATCAGCAAGGCGCCCAGCGACTTGCCGGTGCCGGCGTGGGACCTCTGATCGGGTCGAACCGTCCCTCGTACTTGGCCTTGTGCGCTGTCCTGGCCGGCTACGCGTACGGAGACGCGGCGCGCATCCTGCGCGAGGTGGAACCGACCTTGAAGGATGAAGAGATCCTCGAGCCGGTCTTTGAACTCGCCCGCCGCTATTGGATTTACGTCCTCTTTCGCCATGACTACCGTTCGAAGGTGGCCGATCTTTCCGCCGCCGAGGCGGATGTGAAATCCTACGCCCGCGAGCTGCTTGAAAGCCGGCCTCCGCGCTTCGCTGCCGGGCGGTCTGTCCTGGGAGAGTTGGGAGAAGTCGTCCGGCGCATCGTCCTGGGCTCGCACTTGCGGCGCAAGAGGCAGATTGACGCCGCCCTCGAGCGCCTGATGCCGGCCATGCCCGGAGAGTCAGTGGCGCGCAATGCGGCGGTCGAAGACTGGAAAGCGGCAGCGTTCCCCGCGAGCGGATGGCTCGTGGCGCGGTGGGTTGTTCAGGATTGGGCGTGGTTCCTGCGTTGGAGCACATCTCCCAACTTGGATGGGTGGTTCTGGTTTTCCCTGGGTGGGCTCGCCGCGTTTTTCGGCGGCGCGCTGGCCGGCAGCGCTCTCGCGCCCAAGTTCTTTCCGGCGATTGCCATCGGAGCGGTCGGCGCCGTGATCGTCTATCACTTGGCGGGCCTGTTGGCGGCGGTCTACTTCGGGCTGCCGGAAGCCGAAGGAACGAAACGCCTCGACCGGGAGGTCAGACCGTACGTCCTGCTCGGACGCGATCTGAAGCCACATCAGGCAGCCACACAGGTGGCGGTGCAGCTCTACCACGACGCCATTACGGGAGGCGTGTCCCGATGGCTGAGCTACTGGGAGCGCAGTGCAGAGGCTCGCCGCATGGCTTCGCGGGTTCTCGATCCCAGCCGGCGTGTTCAGATACTCCCCGAGGACTTGGTGCTGCGTTTCCTGCGCCGGGGGCTTGAATTGTCGCAGCAGCCCCAGGAAGACTTCGCCGAGCTGCTGGTCTCCTTGGACAGAGAAGCTTCGCAGCTCTTCGGCGAGTTTTCCGACCGATGGAGCGGGCACCTCGCCCACCGCTTGGCTAGCGTCGGCGTGCAGGTTCCAGATGTGGAGGGGGGGTCTCGAGTGTTCGCGCAGTGGGCTGTCTATGCCGGATACGCGTACGGCCGGGCCTTCCACACGCTCGTGGGTCTCGAGCCCGCGCTGGCTCCGCAGGAAGCTGTCGACCTCGCATTTGAACCGGCACGGCGTTATTGGCTTTACGTGCTCATTCGCCAGGCCTATCAGATGGAATCAGACCTCTCCGTCGCCGAGGGAGATTTGAGAACGTACGCCCGCGAGTTGATCGAGAGTCAGCCGCCCCGCATGGCCGCCGGGCGCTCGGCCCTCTTCCCGATTGTGGGCGGCGCGCTGAAGCCGGGCCTCGATGCCGAGCGGCC
>CAZPNG010000241.1:0-3317 GCA_964587845.1 uncultured bacterium
CCGGGTTCTGGTGGAACTGTTGCCAGAGTATGGCGGCGACTCGATCGAGGTCGCCCGCGAAAGGCCAGACACGGCGTATCGGTATTGGGGCTCTTTTGTGCTCGTCCACATGCGCGACGCCGCCTCCCGTGCCACGCCGGCTCCGCCCCTCACGGAAGAACAGCTTGAGCAGGAGCTGCGCCATCCGCTACCCGACCTTCCCGAAGGGTTGCGCGGGTTCTACAAGGACAAGATGTTCACCGAGTTTGACTACGACGCATACAACACGGACCGCATTCACCCTGATCGGATCACGCTGAAGGTCGAAGAAGAAGAGCCGCAGGACCCGCGGGTCATTGTCAGGCTCAGCGCATTTGCCGGCTACATTGAGGAGCGTTACCCCTACGACAGGCATTTGCAAGTTCACTTGGGTACGGGCGCGTTTGGAGGGCATGTCCATGCGCTCGTGCTCGTGCGCCGCGAAGAAATCTCGGTGCGGGAGCTGTTCGACATTTCTCACGGAGCGTGGCTCAAGCAGGCCGGATTGGGCGATCTGGGGGCGGACCTTTCCTTGCTGGGCGCGGCGCTGAAAATCGAAGTGCTGGGCGGCCGCGAGAAGCCTGATGGGATTCGGTTTCTTGCCGTGAGCTCGGGGGACCGAATTGACGAGCAGAGAAACGTGCTGCATGAGACCCTGCAGAGAATGGCTGCCGCGAATCCAGAGTTCCGGACGCCGCGTGCTCCAAGTCTCTTCGAACACGGGTGGCCAGAAGGCAAACTCACTTTCACGCTGGCGTATGACCTCATTCGAGTTGCCCGTGAGTCGCCCGTGCGGATACACCGGCTGCGAGTTGTGACGGGAGCCGTTGAACTCACGGCGGGAGTCCTTGACCTGCGCGGCGTCTCCGAGCTGCTACGCGCCCGGCTGCTGGCGCTCTTGGATCGCACGGGCATGCCGGGTGGAGCCCGCACGCAGACCCGTGTCTCCGGCCGGGCCGGCCTGGAGCCGGCGGGTCTGCCGCTTGCGGTCTCCCGCATGGCTGCCGTATACGGCGAGCGCCGCTCCGCCCTCCTCGCAGCTTAGGGGTGGCACTTTTTGGGCAAAAGGGGTCTGACCCCTCGGATTTTTTTCTGCTATAATGGCGCCCTTTCCACGAGCTGGCTTCATAGCCGCTATCCCATTTTAGGAACACCGCTTGGCTCAAAACGTTCTGACCATCGAGAGCGATCCGGCAAGCCTCAAGCCCCTTCGGGAGCAGCTCAAGGGGTTTCTCGCCGGCGCGGGCTTCTCCGAGAAATGCCGCCATGACATCCTCGTGTCGGTGGGGGAGGCGGTCACCAACTCGATCCGGCACGCGTACGGCGGCGAGCGGGGCCACAAGATCGCGGTGACCTACGAGGAGCAGCCCGACCGCGTGGTGCTGCGCATCCGCGACTGGGGAAAAAAAATTGACTTCTCGCGCATCCAGACACAACCGCAACTTCCGCCCGAGAAACCCGGCGGCCTGGGCAGCTACTTCATGAAAGTGATGATGGACGAGATTCGCTACGACTCAAGCCACGCGGACGGCAACGAATTGATTCTCACCAAGTTCAAAGAGAAAGGCGCGTGCCATGAAAATCCAAGTCAAAAGCACTGAAGAGGGGATTCACTGGGTGGCTTTGGAAGGGGACCTGGATTTTCACTCCTCGCCGGACGTGCGCCGCGACCTGGCGGCGGTGGCGGACAAACAACCGCGCAAGATTCTCGTGAACTTCAGTAAGGTGGGCTACATCGACAGCTCCGGCCTTGCCACCTTCGTCGAGCTGTATCAAAAAATGAAGCGCACAGGCGGCAAGCTCGTGCTCTTTAACCTGGCCGAAGGCGTGCGCAGCGTCTTCGAGATCGCCAAGCTCGACACCCTGTTCCTCCTGGCCGGAAGCGAGCAAGAGGCCCTCACCCTTGCCTGAGCTGCAAGCCGCCGTCGAATCCTTCTTCGGGTCGATCGGCCGCCGCGCCTTTTCCCTCTCGACCGAGGTCTTCCGGATCTCGCGCCTCGTGGGGGACTTCTTTTACTGGGGCCTGGTGGCGCCCGTCGCGGGAAAGCGCGGGTTGCGCCGTGAGGCCTTCGCCCGCCAGCTTGTCTTCGTGGGGAACGGGTCCCTCCCCATCGTGGGCCTGTGCGCCGCAGCCATCGGGGCGGTGCTCGCCCTACAAGCGGCCTATCAATTGAAGCAGTTCGGCGCGCTCCTCTACACCGGGGGGCTCGTCAGTGTGGCGCTCGCTCGAGAGCTGGGGCCGGTCATCACGGCCATCGTGGTGGCGGGCCGCGTGGGCGCGAGCATCACGGCCGAGCTCGGCACGATGAAAGTCTCCGAAGAGGTGGACGCGCTCACCACGATGGGCATCCCGCCGGTGCCGTTCCTGGTGGTGCCGCGGGTGCTCGCGATCGCCGTCATGGTGCCCTGCCTGACGATGCTCGGCAACGCAATCGGCATGTTTGGCGGCTGGCTCATCGGCACCTTGAGCCTGGGCATCCCCTCCGGCCTCTATATCCAGGAAAGTTTCGATGCCATGGTGCCCAAGGACATCCTCACGGGCCTGGCGAAAAGCGAAGTCTTCGGCATTCTCGTGGGCGTGATCAGTACTTACAAGGGCCTCTCGGTCGAGGGCGGGGCGGAAGGCGTGGGCCGCGCCACCACGCAGTCGGTCGTGCTTTCCATTATCGCCATCATCGTGGCGGACTGCCTGCTCACCGCCGTCTTCTATTATGTTTTCCCATGAGCGCCATCCTGCAAGTCGACAACGTGGCGAAGTGGTTTGACTCCCGCAAGGTGTTGAACGGCATCAACGTCGAAATCCGCGAGGGCGAGACCTTTGTCATCATGGGCGGCTCGGGCTGCGGCAAGAGCACGCTCCTGCGCACCCTGATCGGTCTTCTCGAGCCCGATGAGGGCCGGGTGCTTTACAACGGGCGCGACTTCACGCACGCCTCGGAAGATGAGCGCAACGACATCCGCAAGACCTTCGGCATGCTCTTCCAGGGCGCCGCGCTTTTCAACTCGCTCTCGGTGGGCGAGAACGTGGCGCTGCCGCTTCGAGAGCACACGCAGCTGGATGACTCCATCATCAAGATCATCGTGAAGGTGAAGCTCGAGCTGGTGGGCTTGACCGGGTTCGAGGACCTCAAGCCCTACCAGATTTCAGGCGGCATGAAGAAGCGGGTGGCCCTGGCGCGGGCGATCGCGCTGGACCCCAAGATCGTGTTTTACGACGAGCCGGGCGCAGGCCTGGACCCGATCACGGCCAGCGTGATCGACCACCTGATCATGGACTTATCGAAGAAGCTGAAGATGAC
>CAZPNG010000242.1:0-3431 GCA_964587845.1 uncultured bacterium
GGGGAATGTCTTCCCGCACCTGGAGGTGTACATCTATGTGGAGGGCGTGGTGGACTTGGAGCGCTAGCGCGTGCGGCTGCGAATGCGCCTGGATGAGGTGAAGCGCTACGTTGAAGCCTTGGACAAGCGCCTGGCGGACAACGCTTTCCTCGCGCGCGCGCCCGAAGACGTGGTGGACACGGAGCGCCTGAAGAAAACCGAAGCCCAGAAGCTTCTCAGCGATCTTCAAGCCAACCTCGCCGGGCTCTGATGCCTGACCTCGACGTCCAAGCCCTCCCTGCCGCGTTTCCCCAAGAGAGGGCGGGCCCCCCGGCCCGGCGCACTCCCTTGCGGCCGATCGACCTCCTGTGGGTGCTCCTCGCCCTTCTGCCGCTTGGTTTTCTGATCTTCACCCTGGCGCAAAACTTCGTGGAAGCGCTTTGGGCCGATGACTGGGTGTTTCTTGAGCTTATAACCAAGACTTTTGACGGGACGTTTAGGTTGCGTGATCTATGGTTTCAACAAAACGAACATCGGCCGGTTTTCACCAGTCTCTTCCTGCTGCCCCTCATCCACTGGAGCCGTTGGAACTCGGCCTGGGGTCAGGCACTGAGTGTGGCGCTGGCCGCCTTGAATTTCCTCCTGTTGGCGCGCCAGATTCGCCGAAGCGCGGCCTCTTTGTCAGTCAAGCGATCGAGTTGGTTTCTTCCGCTTCTTTCCGCCATCATTTTTTCGCTCTCCTCCCAGTATGTCTGGGTGGTCATGACCGGGATGCCTCAGGGGTTGGTCATGCTGGCCGGCGTTCTCTCGCTGACCGCCCTGACGGCGCAGCCGCTTTCCGCCAAACGCGTGGCTTGGGCTGCGGCTGCAGCAATCGTCGCCAGCTTCTCCTGCGCCCATGGCCTGATGCTCTGGCCGGTCGGGCTTGCGATGATTGCATGGGTTCCCCTGGAGGCCGGGCGCAGGCGATGGCATTATTTCGCTGCTTGGGTCTTGGTTTCATGGGGTGTGGCGGCTCTCTATGGCCGGGGCTTTGTGTATCTAGGCCATCACCCATCGTTCCTGCACGTCTTTCAGCATCCCTGGCGATTTGCGGACTACGTGCTCACGTACCTGGGCGCACCTCTTTTGAGACACTACGCTGACCTGGGAGGACTGCTCGGCGTCGCGTTGTTCCTTGCTCTTCCGGCCTGGCTCGTCCGGGGCGCCGGCGTTCCATGGCGCGTCCTCGCTCCCTACCTGGCGCTGGGGATCTACGGAATGGCCACTGCGATCATGACGGGCGTCGGCAGAGCCTGGATGGGCGCTGGGCAGGCGGTTGAGTCATCTCAGTACATCGTTCATGGCAATTTCCTGAGGATCGCGAATGCCGCCTTGCTCTACCTACTCGCCCAATGCGCAGAGACAAGCGGTGCGGGAGAAAAGACTTCCCAAGACAGGAGAGGGTCGCGGAGGTGGTGGTTTGCGGCGCTGTCGGCTTACGTCTTGGCAGTCGCATTTTCGGTCAGGAGTTTGGGCATTGCGACGATCTACAAGCATCATCGTGACAGGCTCGAAAAGGTGCGCGGGGTGTTGCTGGCGGGAAGGAAGGATCAGCTCCCGGAGGTTGCGGGATGGTATCTGCCCTTTGTGGTGAAGGGGCTACCGTCATTGAAAAAGCACGGGCTCTCGATTTTTCGCGCCCGCCGTGAGGGAGCGTGATGGCAACCGAGGTGGCGCAGGAATCTCGCGCGAAGACGTTTCAAGCCGATGCGGGGAAGGCTCGAGCCGGCTGGGCGAGCCGCGAGGCGTTCTGGTGGGCCCTGGCCCTGCCGTCCCTGGGGCTCTTGTTGTTTGCGTTGTTCGGCTACTCGGTCGACGTGTTGGTGAAGGACGAGTGGGACCTCGTGATTCCCGTCGCGAAATTCTGCGAGGGAACGTTCACGTGGGCCGATCTGTGGTTTCGGCAAAATGAACACCGCATGGTTTTGCCGCTTGCCTTCTGGGTCCCTTTCATCCGCCTGACGCGGTGGGCCAAGCCCTGGCCTGTCGTTCCGGACGTGGTGTTGGTCGTCACCTGGTTCTTGCTCGTTGCCTTCCACCTGCGGTCCACCGCGAGGCGCCTCGCGCAAAAGCCCGTGGCCTGGTACCTCCCGTTGCTCGCGATCCTTCTCTTTTCGCTTTTGCCCCGGGAAATCTGGGTGGAGAATGTGGGAATGTCCGTGCGGCTGGCAGCCCTGGCGGCCACGGCGGTGTTCTTTTGGCTGACGGCGGAGCCACTGGGTTGGCCCAAGGTGTGGGCGGCGATTGCCGCTTCGGCGGCGGCGAGCTTTTCGTTCGGCAATGGGCTGGTCATTTGGCCTGTGGGTTGCTTGCCGCTCGCGGTGGCAGACCTGAAGTTTCCTCGCAAGGCCGCCTACCTTGCGGTCTGGCTGGCCGCGGCGGGGCTGGTTTACCTTGCCTACGCTGCAGACTTTCGATTCAATCCGGAGCATCCCCTCTGGAAGTTTGGGCTCGAACATCCGCTTGCGTTTGTCGAATATTTCTTCGCGTACCTCGGAGGACCCGGGAGCCGCCTTGCAGGGGCATGGACCGGCTTTGCCGCGGTGGCGGTTTTCCTGGGCGCGGCGCTCTGGCTGCGCGCCTCCGGCGCTGTTCGCCTGCGGGTGATGCTTCCATACCTCCTGCTCGGATTGTTCGGCATTGCGAACGCGCTCTGGACTGCCATGGGGCGTGCGGGGTTCGGAGTCGCGCAAGCCGTGTCTCCCCGGTACGCGGTGCACGCGAGCTTCCTGTGGCTGGCAGACATTGCACTGTTGTACCTGCTCTTCCAAACGGGCTTGCCTGCGGGCGGACTCGCCCGGTTGCTCGAGAAAGACCGCTTCTACGCCCGAGCTTGGGTGTCTCTACTGATCGCCCTCGTCATGGCCTTCTCGTTGGCTTTCACGAGCCTGGGCGCTTATCGCGATTACTGGAGGTTTCTTCCATGGGTCGAGCGCGCCCGCGCAGAGATCCTCTCAGAGCGCGGAACGTATGACGAAGAGGTGTTGCGGGCACTACATCCCTGGCCGTGGTACGTGGCCGAGCGCATTCCGTATTTAAAGAAGCACGGCCTGTCGGTATTTCGGGAGAAGCGGCATGACTGAAGGGCGTCTCGATCAGAAAACCGCCTCACGCGGGGTCCGGTTGCAGAAAGTGATTGCCGAGGCGGGCCTCAGTTCCAGGCGCCGCGCGGAAGACTTGATCCGAGCCGGGCGGGTGAAGGTGAACGGCGTGCGCGTCACTGAGCTCGGCACGCGTGTCGATCCCGAGCGCGACCGCGTCCTGGTGGACGGCAGCCCAATCAGCGAGCGTCCTAAGGAGATCCTGATGCTCAACAAACCCGAGGGATTTGTCACCACGCGCCGGGACCGCCACGCGCTGCGCACGGTGATGGAGCTCATGCCGCCGTGGGCGCGCAGTCTCTATCCCGT
>CAZPNG010000243.1:0-2922 GCA_964587845.1 uncultured bacterium
CAGGTCAAGGCAGGCGGTCCACAACTTTGTGTGGGCGATCCACCGTTTTGCCGCCGAACTGCTCCAGGCAGCGGGCTACACGCTGTGGGTCGTTTCGCCAGATCGTGAATTACCTGCGGACGCTCCGCGCTGGGTCCAACACGCATGGGATCTTTACCTGATCGGCCTTCAGCTAACGAGCGACGACCTGCACGGGCTCCTCACGAAGATGCGCGAGATCGTGGCGGAGTTGAGGCATGCGCCGGCGCGTCCGCGGCCGTCGTGGGTGCCTCAGGAGCTTTGGGGACTGAAGCCTGGAGCCCCGATCACGCTTCTCGAGGGGCCTTCTGCCATGCGGAGAACCTTCAAGTTCGTGGAGGACGTCCGGCTGGTGCAGTTGCTCGCGAAGGGGCGGTTCATCCTGAAAATGAGAGATGCATCCGGCACCTATGCCTTGAGGGTTGCCGAGCATCCTTCGCAGTACTGGCGGGCGGAGGACCTTCGCGGCGAGCATCTTGTGCCCGGCACCGAATACCTGGTCGAGCGCTCAGCCCCGGTCACGGAGAAGCCCGGTGAGGACCGCGTGCTCGTGTCTCCATGGATCTCGCCTCCCGCTCAGTGGGAACAAATCGATCTCCGCAACGTTAAGCACGAAAGCCTGCCGTTGATTGACTTCATCGACCTGGTCCACGAGATCTCTGACCCGCGCCGTTTGGAGATCGGTCCCCGCTACGAGGCAACGATGAGGGATCTTGTAGCCGACACGTTCTCCGCAATTTTGGAACTCGCGGACCGAGGATACCTTTTCCTGGACATCCTTGAGGAAAACCTGTGGGTTGGCGAGCGGGCCGGACGACTTGGCGTCTGGCTCGGGGATTATCATGCCAGCCGCGCTCCTTTGGAGTCTTTAACCGATAAGCAGGCCTACCAATTCGAGAGCCAGCTAGGAGGTTTCCTGACCACCGTGCTGTCTGAGTTCGTGGAGCAGTACGGGAAGTCTCCCTATCAACCCCAGGCGCCGGAAGGCACTCCGCCATGGCTTGCACGGCTCTGGGAGCTTGGGTGGGTCGTTCCACCTGACAGACCTGCCGTGGCTTCAGATGTCCCCGCGTTGCTGGGGAAACTGCGCGAGGTGGTGGCCGAGCTCAGGCAGTCGCCTGTCCGCGCGGGTATCCCACAGGAAATTCTCCAACTGAGGCATGGCGATGAGCTGCGCCTGCGCGGTCCCGGTGCGGCCGGCGAGAAAGTGTACCGCATGAAGGGACGCGTAGCCGGGGAGCGGGGATACACCTTGTGGGTGCAAGGTCCCGACGATGAGGACTCCGTAACGTTCGCCGAGAATCCCGAAGACCTCAGGGCGGCTGCGGCCGTCCGCGGCCGGCGTGTGGTTCGGGGCGAAATCTACACGCACGCCGGCGCTTCGGAGGAGACGCCCGCTCTCGTGTCGCCTTGGTTTGCGCCTCCGGGAGCTTGGGAGGGCATCACCCTCTTTGCATCTCCGAATGAGCCCATGACCCTCGGACAGTTCCTCGCGAGAATCGCGCAGTACGGCGGACCCCGATGGCCCTCCGTTGCCGGCAAGGTTCCCGGCATGATGCAGGAGGTGGCGCTCGATGTGGTCGAGGCCATTGGGGAAGTCGCGCGCTCGGGCTACCTGATCGCAGACGCGATCGAACCGCACGTTTGGGTGACGCTGATGGGGAGCCAGGTGACTGCGCGGCTGGGCGGCCTGCAGGGGGCGCTCATTCCGCTGGCTGCTGCCACCGATCAGCAGGCCCGGCATTTCATCCGCCACGTCACGGAACTTCTCGCATTGATGTTGGACCGCCCCGTGGTTCATCGCTTCGGCACGCACGAGCCCGAGATTCCGGCTGCCTCCTGGGAGCGGAGCGGCCATGCCATTCTGCAGACCTACACTCAGAAGCTTTACGGAGACGTGACGGTCGGGGACGCGCGCCAAATGCTGGAGGAGCTGCGCGAACTCGCGGTGGCGAATCGCTCCGAAGCGTGGCTCCCGCCGGAGTTTCGGGTGGACTCAGGGACCCTTGTTCTGCACGATCCGGCCACAGGGGCTCCTTCTACTTTCAGAGTCGATCAGTTGGTCCGCGGGTTCGGCGCCGGCTACACGCTGCGAGCCCAGGATTCGCAGGGCGATCTGGTCTCTCTCAAGGTGGTCACCCACCCGGAGGAATGGGCCGTGGTCGATGTTGTCCGCGGCCCGCACCTGGTGGCAAGCCGGGTGATGGTGTTCAGAGACTCAAACGGCTCGGATACGCCCGTGCTGGTGTCCGAGTGGGTGAATGCTCCCCGCAACTGGCAGGATCACCGGCTGGCGACGGGCAGCCTGAGTCTGGATGATCTCCAGTCCTGGTGGGACAGGATGCCGCAGGCAGAGCGCCAGCACTTGCTTCCAGACGCTAGGGAAGTCTTTGGCGCCCTTTGGCTTGACGCTCTTGAGGCCGTTTTGGAGATCGCTCGCGCCGGGTATCTCGTTGCAGATTCGATCCGTCACAACTTGTGGATTGAGGCGCACGGGGGAACGTGGCGCTTGTGGATTGAGGATCACAAGGGAACGTGGCGCGCAAAGTTGGGAGACTTTTATACCGGTTTGCAGCCGCTTGCGGCCATACCGCAGAAAGAGGCCGGGGACTTCATTCTCCAGGTCGCGGAACTCACGTGGAGCTTCCTTAAGATGGCCGGGTATGCGAGGGAGGGTGTTTCTGCAAGCGCTTCGGCGCCGGCAGATGCGCCCCCTTGGGTCCATCAGGCGTGGCGGTTTGCAACAACAGTTTCTGCGGAGGTGTCTTGGGATCCAACGGCTGCGCAAGTGCTTCGTGTGCTCGAGAGCATGCGGGCGGTCGTGGCCGAGCTGAGGCACTCGCCTGCGCGCGCGGGAGTGGGTGATGAGATGCTCAAGGCGATTGCGGACGCGGAGATCGCGAA
>CAZPNG010000244.1:0-3164 GCA_964587845.1 uncultured bacterium
GCCTTCCCCGTGGACACGGTGTTGGCCAAGGCGGCCGAGTACGCCAAGCGCACCAAGCGCAACGTGACCTTCGAGTACATCCTGATCCGCGGCGTGAACGACGCGCCCAAGACCGCCCGGGAACTGGCGAAGAAATTGCGCCACATTCCCTGCAAGGTCAACCTCATTCCCTACAACCCGATCAGTGAGTACCCGCACAAGCGGCCGGGCCTGCGGGAGATCCGGTCTTTCGAGCGCGTCCTGAAAGCAGCCGGCGTGCGCGCGACCGTTCGGTTCTCCAAGGGCCTCGACATCGACGCGGCGTGCGGGCAGCTTCGGCTGCGCCACGCCGCGGCCCCATGAAAACTGTGGAGAGCGACCTGACCGCAAGCGAGCGGCGCCTGGGCGCTCACCTCGCCGCCATCGCCCGCGAGCGCGATCCGTTCGAGAATCCGCGCGCGCTCGAGGAAGTCTTCGGTTACGTGCGCAGTCAGTTCGAACGCCTGGGGCTCGCGTGCGAAGCGCACCGATTCCCGTTTTCCAGCCAGACCTTCGAGAATCTGATCGCGCGCCCTCCAAGCACCGACCCCCAAGCGCCCCCCTTCCTAGTGGGCGCTCACCTGGACGCCGTGCCGGGCTCGCCCGGGGCGGACGACAATGCGAGCGGCGCAGCCGTGATGCTTGAAGCAGCCGAACTCTTGGCGGGACGGCCCACGAAGCACCCCGTGATCTTCGCGGCCTTCAACCTCGAAGAGTACAACATGGTCGGGAGCCAGGCGCTCGCGCAAGACTTCGCGCGCGAGAAACGCCGGCTTGCCGGCATGTTCTCCCTCGAGATGGTGGGCTACGTGAGCCGCAAGAAGGGCTCCCAGGACATGCCCATTTTCCTCAGGCCTTTTTACCCCGACACGGGTGACTTCATCGCCCTCGTGGGCAACACGAAATCCAAGGCGCTACTCGAAGCCGTGCGCCGGCGCTTTGCCGAAGTGGACGGCCTGCCGGTCCAGTCGCTCGCCATACCCTTCAACGGCGCTCCCATTCCGGCCGTGCGTCTCAGCGACCACAGCCCGTTCTGGGATGCGGGCTACCCTGCGCTCCTCGTCACCGACACGTCCTTCTTCCGCAATCCGCACTACCACTCCCCGCAAGACACGATCGCCTCCCTCGACGTGCCTTTCATGGCCAAGGTCGCGCGGGCTGTGGCGGGCTTCCTGGAGAATCCCAGTGAAACTTGATCCGTTTCAGGAGCGGGCGATCGAAGCCATCCACGCCGGCAAGAGCGTGCTGGTCTCGGCGCCCACCGGAGCCGGTAAAACCCTGATCGCCGAGGTGGCGATTGAGCAGGCCCTGGCTGCAGGCCAACGCGCCATCTACACGGGGCCGCTCAAAGCGCTCTCCAATCAGAAATACCGAGACTTCTGCGGGCGCTATGGAGAGCAGACCATCGGCATCGTCACCGGGGATGTCTCGATCAATCCGCACGCGCCGCTCGTGATCATGACCACCGAAATCTACCGCAACCGCCTGTTCGAAGACCGCGCGCGGCTTGCAAATGTGTCGTGGATCGTTTTCGATGAGGTTCACTATCTCGACGACCCCGAACGCGGCACGGTCTGGGAGGAGGCGCTCCTGTTCACGCCGCCCGAAATAAAGATTCTTGCGTTGAGCGCCACCATTCCCAACGTGCGCGAGCTGGCCGCCTGGCTTCACTCGATTCACAACCGGCCCTTCGAGACGATTGTCGAGGCAAACCGCCCCGTTCCCTTGGCGCACTTCTTTCAATGCCAGGGCAAGATCCTGGAGAACTTCGATAAGCTCAAGCGCGAGGGCTACCTGGGCCACGACACCTGGTTCATGCCCCGCCGCCAGCACCGGCGCCGGCGCGGGGGCCGTTTCCACGAGCGCTCCACTCTGCGCGGCCCGCACCATCTGAGGGCCAAGCCCAACCAGCTGGACACGCTGCTCACCCACGTGCGCGAGGAGCGGGAGCTTCCGATGATCTACTTCGTGTTCGGCCGCCGGCGCGCCGAGGAGCTGGCGTGGGAAGCGGCCAGGCGGTTTGAGTTCTTGGCAAGCGAGGAGCGGCGCGACATTCTCGCGCGGTTTGACTCCCTCTCAGAGCGCTACGGTCTGGAGGGCGACCGCTCTTCGCACGTGATGCGCGAGCTCGTCCAAAACGGCATCGCTTTTCATCACGCCGGCATGCTGCCGAGCCTCAAGGAGGCGGTCGAGCGGCTCTTCACAAGCCGCCTCATCAAACTGATCTTCACCACCGAAACCTTCGCGCTCGGCATCAACATGCCGGCCCGCTCGGTCGCGATGGACGAGCTGAAAAAGTTTTACGGCACGCACGTGGGGCTTCTCAAGACGCGGGACTTCTACCAGATGGCCGGCCGCTCGGGCCGGCGGGGCATGGACGAGCGCGGCACGGTCTACACGCGCGTCAATCCCCATGACGTCACTTACTCCGAGGTGGAGCACGTGATTCGCGGCAACCCCGAGCCGGTCGTGAGCCAGTTCAACAGCTGCTACGCCACCCTGCTGGCCCTGTACCGCGAGCTGGGCGAAGCCCTCACCGAGATTTACCCCAAGACTTTCCACTTCTTTCAGGCGTCGCGCAAGAGGCGGGAGAAAGCGCTGGACCTTTTACGCGGCAAGCTCGCGATCCTCAAGGACATGCAGTACATCGAGCGCGGCGCGCTGAGCGACAAGGGCGAGTTTGCGAGCGCGCTCTACGGCTACGAGCTCCCGCTTGCGGAGATGGAAGCGGACGGGTTTCTTCTAGGGCTTTCGGAGATGGAGCTGGCGGCGGTGCTGGCGGCCTTGGTCTACGAGCCGCGCAAGATGGAGGCGCCTCCCCACCTGCCGGGGGCGCTGCGGTCGGTCGAACGGGCGATGGAGTCTTTCGCCCGCTACATCCATCGCAAGGAGGCGCGCTACCAGGTCCTGCCCCCGTCCAAGCAGCCGCATTTCCACATGGCGCGAGCCGTGCAGGCGTGGGCCCAGGGCGCAAGTTTTGCGGAGGTTTTGAAACTCACGGAGGCCGATGAGGGAACCCTCGTTCGTTACTTCCGGATGACCACCCAGCTTGCGCGGGAACTCTGCGCGGCCCCGCATGTCCCGCCCGAACTCAAGTCGACCGCTTCACGGCTCGCAGCCCACTTAAACCGCGACGTCGTGGACGC
>CAZPNG010000245.1:0-9996 GCA_964587845.1 uncultured bacterium
CGGCACCGGCACGGCGCGCTTCACCCACTTCAGCGCCGCTTGCTCCTGCGGCACGGTGCCAGCGAGAAGCCCGCACACCTCCTCAGGATACCCGGACAACACGTGCTCCTTCAATCGCGTCAACTCGGACTCAGGAATCCAAAGGGCCATCAGGTCGTCCAGAACCGCTCGCTTAAATAGCGATCCCCGCCGTCGGGAAAGATGGTGACCACGACGCCCCGTCCGATCTTGCGGGCCACGGCGAGCGCGCCCGCGAGCGCCGCGCCCGAGGAGATGCCCGCGAAGTAGCCTTCCTCGCGCGCCAGGCGCTTGATGAGACTCTGCGCTTCTTCGGTCTCGATATACAGCTTCTCGTCCGCGAAGGACCCGTCCAAGATGCCCGGTTTGATCGAGCTTTCCATGTGCTTCATGCCTTCCAGGCCGTGAAACGGCCCGGCCGGCTCCACGCTCGCCACGCGAACGGCCGGGTTCCATTCCTTGAGCCGCCGGCCCGTGCCCATGAGCGTGCCGGAGGTGCCCATGCAAGCCACGAAGTGCGTCACGCGCCCCTCGGTTTGGCGGATGATCTCGAGCGCGGTGGAATGGTAATGCGCCAGCGGATTCTCCGGATTGTTGTACTGGTCCGGAAAAAAATACCGCCCCGGGTCCTGGGCATAGAGTTCCTGCGCCTTTCGGATCGCGCCGTCCGAGCTCTCGTCGGGATCGGTGAGCACGAGATCCACCCCGTAGGCCGTGAGGATGCGCTTGCGCTCCTCGCTCACGTTCGCGGGGATGGCGAGCCGCACGCGGTAGCCGCGCACCGCTCCCACCATCGCATAGGCGATCCCCGTGTTGCCCGAGGTGGCGTCGAGAATCACCTTCTCGGGCGTGAGCTTGCCCGCTGCCTCCCCGGCGAGGATCATGCGGTAGCCGGCCCGGTCTTTCACCGAGCCCGCCGGATTGCACCATTCGGCCTTGGCGTAAATCTCCACGCCGGGCGTGTCGCGCCCCAGGCGGCGGATCGGGAGCAAGGGCGTGTTGCCCACCCGCCTCAGCAGGGGCTCGCGCTCCTCTCCGGAGAGCTTGAGGCCCGCACGAATGTCAGGCTCTGGGAAGCGTGTCATGACGGTCATTATTGAGCTTGTCATGATAGCCGGGGCCGGGAGCCCCGTCAAGCAACCCAACAGAGGCTGCGGCAGCCAGCAATTGTCCACGGGGGTGGGGGGTCTATACGGGAGATGTAGGCCTTTGAGAAGCCGTCTCTAAACTGGAGCTGAGACCACTTGCTTCAGATACTTCTCAACTTCTTGAAGAAGCCGGTCGCTTTGCTCATAGCGAATCAGGGTGTTGATCCCCGTAACGGCTTCCGGGCTGCAGGAGCGATCCTGACTGCAGAAGGCCACAAACGAAACCTTCTCCAGCCCCGGCACCTTGATGATCTCGCGCCTCAAGGCGGCGGGCATGAGTTCCGGCTTGTCCACCACGACCTGCACGAAGATGTAGTCCGGCGCCACCTTCTTGGCTTCATCCACCGCGTCGGGACCATTCACCGCCGTGTGGACCTCAAACTCCAGACCCTTCAGGTGGTCGCGCAGCTTGTTCACCACAAAATCTTCCACCCCGATCACCAGGGCGGACGGCGAATGCGTTCCAGGGGCACTCACCCCCAGCAGGCCAGCGACTTTGCCGACAATTTCGCTCAGGGTGAAGGGCTTGCGAACAAAATGAGCGACCTGCCAAGCCGGGAAGAAATCCTTAAAACTTTCGCGGCTGCTCATCACGACCACGGGAATATGGGTCAAGTCGGCCCGGGCCTTCAACCTTACTAAAAAATCTAGACCTGTCATACCGGGCATCATCACGTCCGTAATCACCAGGTCAGGCTTTTCCGAGCCCAGCTTGCCAAATCCCTCCTCCCCGTTCTGTGCGGCGATCACGTCAAACCCTGCCGAACTTAAACCGGATCGGATGAGCGCCACACAGGCTGGGTCGTCATCGACCACAAGAATTTTCTTTCGTGCCATCTAGAGACCCTCCTGCGGTTCCATCTTCCAACCTTCACCCAGCAGGACGTGTGAACGTGCCTCGGGAGAATTGCCGCTCGTGGCCTGCACGTCCACGGCTGCACCGCTACTCACGCCGCACGTCCGCGCCTTCTGACTCGTGCGTGGAGCAGGTTCTCCCGACAGCTCCCTTTGGGATCCTTCACCCGTAGCTTCCGGCACAGGACTTCAAATGATTTCTGGAGCTGAGAAAAACGGGAGCGCAATTCCTCCGGGGCTGCATCCTTCGCCGCGCACTCCAGGCCGTAGGCTACCAGGCTCATGGGCTGCGCACCGATACTGGCTGTTGACCCCTTCAGTGCGTGCGCCAGGCGTTCGACCTCCTGAGCGTCTCCGGCGTCCAAGGCCTTCTCCAATTTCTCCATCTGACCCGGCGAATACTCAAGAAAGATCGCGATCACCTCCTCGAGCAGCCCTTCATCCCCGCCGGTATGGCGCAGCCCCACCTTCCTGGAATACACCTCCGGCTCGGCGTGCACGCTCTGTACGTCACGCGCCTTGTCCTGCTCACCTTCCGCCGCACTCGAAGCTAACAGCTCGAGCGTTTCGTACAGCTCCTCGGGCCGAATGGGCTTGGCAACATAGCCGTCCATGCCGGCGGTGAGACACCGCTCGCGTCCCCCCTTGAGGGCATGCGCCGTCAAGGCAATGATGGGCGTGCGCCGGCCCGTCTGCTTTTCCAGCTCCCGGATGGCGGCTGTGGCTTGAAAGCCATCCATGTCCGGCATCTGAACATCCATGAGAATCACGTCGAAGGATTGCCTCTCGACTGCAGCCACGGCTTGTTTCCCGTCGCGAGCCACGACGACGGTATGCCCCTGCTTGCTAAGCAGCCCCGTCGCAACCTTGACGTTCACTAGGTTGTCCTCGGCCAGCAAAATCTTGTAGCGCCGCTGCCCCTTGCGGAACCTGCGGCGGCTGTGCAAGGCGCTCTTTTTCACCTTGGCCACGGGCTCGCCCAGCACCATGCGGATTGCATCGAAGAGCTGAGCTTGCCGGACGGGTTTGATGAGATAGGCCGGAATGCCCAGGTGCTTGCACCGCTCGGCTTCGCCGTGCTGGCCTGAAGAGCTCAACATGATCAACTTGATCGATGATTTCTCCGGACGGCTACGGATTTCTTCGACCAGGGCGAAGCCGTCCCGGCCCGGCATCTTGGAGTCGATGATGGCCACCTCAAAGCACCGACCTTCCGCCTGCGCCCGATCAAGCTGCAAAATCGCGGACGCCACGTCTCCCACCGCGACAGGCTTCATCTGGCAGCTTTCGAGCGTTTCCTTGAGAATCCTAAGATTGGTGGGGTTGTCGTCGACCACGAGAACAGCGAGGTCCTTCAGCCCCGTAGGATCTTTGGGGCGCCACTCCGTTCGAGCGCCTTCGCTCAAACCGAATTGCGTGGTGAAATGAAACGTGCTGCCGGGCCCGCCCGGCCCCCCCTCAGAAGTCTTCACAGGGCTTTCCATCCACACGCGGCCGCCCATCAGTGCTACCAGCTGGGAGCAAATCGCCAGGCCGAGTCCTGAACCGCCGTACTGGCGCGAGGTCGAACTATCCGCCTGGGAGAAGACGTCGAAAATCATGCCCTGCTTGTCGGCCGGAACCCCAATGCCGGTATCTCTCACGGCCACGTGAAGCCAGACGCTGTCCTCGTCCTCGGAGCTCACGTCGACGCGAAGCACCACCTCCCCGACCTCGGTGAACTTAATGGCGTTTCCCACCAAGTTCATGACGACCTGACGCAAGCGGAGCGGGTCTCCCAGCAGACCGTCCGGCACGCGAGGCGATACGTCGCACGCGAGTTCAATGCCTTTCTCTCGTGCGCGCAGGGAAAAGGCGCTCAAGGTTTCCTCGAGAGTCTCGCGCAGGCCAAAAGCAACCCGCTCCAGGCGCAGCTTGCCAGCCTCGATTTTCGAAAAGTCCAGAACGTCGTTCACCAACGCCAGCAGCGCGTCCGCGGATACGCGTGCCAATTCGAGATCTTCGCCCTGCTCCGGCGTGAGCACCGTGCCCGAGAGGAGCTCCAGCATGCCAATGATCCCGTTCAAGGGCGTTCGAATCTCATGGCTCATATTCGCAAGAAACTGACTCCGAGCCTCGGCGGCGGCCAAGGCCGCCTCCTTGGCCTTGCGCATTTCCAGTTCGGCGGTCTTGCGCTCCGTGATGTCGCGCGCTATTCCGATAGCGCCCGTGATCTTCGATTCCGCATCCCTCAGCACGCTGATCGAGATATCCACATCCACTTCCCGCCCATCCTTGTGTATCATCTTCGTCTCGAGGTGGTGAGGCATCCCCTTCTGCCGAATGTTGTAAGAGCGGATCTTGCGCCACTCTTCTTCCGGGTAAAGGGAATGCACGGGCCTCAAGCACAAGTCTTCGCGCGTCATGCCCAGAAGCGCTTCGGCACAGCTATTCCATGAGACAATCCGTTCATCGGCATCCGTCACCGTAATGGCCACCGCGGAGTTGTAGAAAATGGTGCGGAACTTCTCCTCGGCAAGCTTTAATTTCTCCTCTGCCTCCTTACGTTCGGTAATGTCACGCGCAATGCCGATCGCGCCGGTGATATTCCCCTCACTATCTTTCAGCACGCTGAGTGAAATATCCACATCCACTTCCCGCCCGTCCTTGCGCATCATCTTCGTCTCAAGGTGGTGCTGCATGCCTTTCTGACGGATGTTATAGGAGCGGATCTTGCGCCACTCTTCCTTTGAGTACAGGGACTCTACGGGTTTCCAGTTCAAGTCCTCGTAGGTCATGCCGAGAAGATCCTCGGCAAATTTGTTCCAGGAGACGATGCGCTCCTCCGCATCCGTCACGGTGATGGCTGCTGCGGAGTTGTAAAAAATCGTGCGAAACTTTTCCTCGGCTTCCTTTAGCTTGCGTTGAGCCTCCCGCCGGTCGGTGACATCACGCCCAAAAATCATGATGCTCTGCAGTTGGCCATCGAGATTTTTCTCAAACAGAAAATGCCAGACCACCAGGCGCTCGGCCCCATAGCGGGTCATCCAAACGCCGTCAAAATCTCTGGAGAAACAGCCCTGCGCTCGAGACTGCTGCAGGTAATCGGCCACGACGTCTCTGGCACGGGGCGGGATAAGCGTGGTTAGATAGTCTCGGTCCAAGACCTCACCGGCAGGAAACCCCGAAACCTCCTCGGCTTGCTTGTTGAAGAGGAGTATCTTCCCGTCGAGGCCGATCTTGACCACGATCAAGCCAAGTTCCTGAAGGGCGGCAGGGGTCAGGAGGGGCGAGCCGGAAGACTGCTCGCGCTGCACAGCCCCAGCCCTAAGCTTTTCGAGTTCCGCGAGCCGGCTCTTCAGCTGCGCCAGCTCCTCGATGAGCCCCTGCTGCGATGGGAGGGCGTCAGAAGGTTCCACGACGGGTTCTCCGCGAAAGCGTGAACGCGCAAGGACTTTGCTCGGCTCTCGGGCTAAGGCGCAGGATGGAACCGGCGTGAGCTTGTGAGGATCGCTCAACGCCGACGGCAGCGGACGGCGCGAATGCGCCTGCCTGGTCGGTACGCACCACGATAAGTCCTTTCATTCCATTGCGCCCCGATCCCTGCGATACAACGGAGCTTCTTTTTTACCTATTATTACACATTTTTGCTAGTAAAAGTATGCAACATTGACTCGCCTTTGTCAAGTTCCCACCTCCCAAAAGGGGCCAACCCAAAGGGACCAGGCCCCTTTTGGGCAAAAAGTGCCACCCCTCGGCGCAGATGTCATGCTCACGGGTGGCACTTTCGGGGAAAAAGGGGTCTGGCCCCTTTGGAATTGGAGGGATGGGTCAGGAAACCGGCGCTGCGACTGCTCGCTTCAGATACTTCTCGACTTCTTCAAGAAGCCGGTCGCTTTGCTCATAGCGAATCAGGGTGTTGATCCCCGTAACGGCTTCCGGGCTGCAGGCGCGATCCTGACTGCAGAAGGCCACGAACGGAACCTGCGCCAAACCGGGCAGCTTGATAATTGCACGCCTCAGGGTGGCAGGCATGACTTCCGGATTGTCCACCACGACCTGCGCGAAAATGTAATCGGGCGATACCTTCTTGGCTTCCTCCACAGCTTCGGGCCCGTTCGCCACCGTGTGGACTTCAAACTCTAGACTCTTCAGATGGTCACGCAGCTTGTTCACCACAAAATCTTCCACCCCGATCACAAGCGCCCGCGCGGGTGCGGCCTCGTCCTTGCCCACGAGTTTCGCAATTCGGTCCACCAGCTTTTCGAACTCAAACGGCTTCTCAAAAAAATCCGAAATCTCCCAATCCCTGAACAGCGAGCGCATGCTGTCCCGCCCCGTGACCACAATGACGGGAACGTTTGCGAAACCGTTTTCCTTGCGCAGCTTCTGCAAAAAGTCATAGCCCGACATCACCGGCATCAGGAGGTCCAGAATGACGAGATCCGGCTTCTCGGCTTTAGCCAGGGCGAGGGCCTCCTGGCCGTTGGAGGCGGTGATCACGCTGTAGTGGTTCTTGGCAAGGCGAAGTCGGCACACCTCGATAAAGTCAGGCGCATCGTCGATCAAAAGAATTTTCTTAGACATGGTTGTCTCCGGAAAGTGGGGGTGAGAGGTGGGATTCCGCAATGGCCCGTTGGATCCTTGCTCCGCCTGTCGTCATTCTGGGCCTGCCATCCGTTGCCGAATAAGAATTGCGTTCACTACAGCGTCCGATAATCCTAAGGGGCCGGGCGCTCTTGATTTCCTTATAATGTATAACACCTGCCCCGCCATCTTACAAGGGCACCGCCCCCTCAGCGGGGGAAGGCCTCGCGCAGGCCGCCGTCCACGGTCACCATGCAGCCGGTGGTCTTGGCCGAGCGCTTGGAAAGCAGAAAGAAAACGGCTTCCGCCACGTCCTGCGGCTCCACGCGCACCTTCATCAAGTTGCGCTGCTGGTAATGGCGCTCAAGCTCCGCGGGCCGGATGCCGTGCGAGCGCGCGCGCTCGGCCTTGATCTTGTCCCACAGCCCCGAGCCCTCGAAGACGCCGTCGGGATGCACGATGTTGGCGCGGATGCCGAACTCCCCTCCCTCGATTGCGAGGATGCGCGCAAGCTGCGTCTCCGCGGACTTGGCCGCGCTGTAGGCGCCGAAATCGCGGCCGGGCGCGAGCACGTTTTTGGAAGCCACAAAGACGAGCGAACCGCCCGTCCCCTGCCGCTTGAGGACCCGCACGACGCCCTGCGCCACCAGGAAATGCCCCGTGGCGTTCACCTTCAGACTCGCCTCCCAGTCCTCGAGCTTGAGCTCGTCCAGCGCCGCGACGTGCGCGGTGCCCGCATTGGACACAAGATGATCGATGCCGCCGAAGGCGAGCACCGTGTCGCGCACGCAGCGCTCGACACTCGCCGGTCTCGTGACATCCATGACCCTGCCGATCGCCCGCTCGGCTTTGACGGCTTTGTTGATCTCGGCCGCAATCTGCTGCACGCGCTCGAGCGAAAGGTCGGTCAGCACGACGTGCGCTCCCTCAGAGGCCAGCTTGCGGGCGATCGCCTGCCCGATGCCCCCGGCCGCGCCCGTGACGATCGCCACTTGGCGCGCCAGCTCCCGCTCCACTGGTGCAAGCGAAAGCTTGTAAAGCTCAAGGGACCAGTACTCCGTTTCAAAAGCCTTCGCAAGAGGCAGCGAGCGGTAGCGGTCCACGGCGCAAGCGCCGATCTGAATATCCATCGCGTGGTCATAGATTTCGCTCACGATCCTGGCTTCAGCCAGATCTTTTCCCGTCGTGACCATGCCCACGCCCGGCACGAGGATGACGCGGGGATAGGGATCGAGCATCGGCATGCCGGGCCGGCGGAATCGCTCGTAATAGCGGCGGTGAGCGGCAGCGTAGCGCTCGGCCGCGCGGTCGATCTCGCGCGCGTTCGCTCTGGGTGGCAAGAAGAGCGGCACGCGCTTCACGCGCAGCATGTGGTCGGGCGTGGCGGCGCCCGCCTGCGACGCCTGCGGCGCGAGACGCGAGTTCACGTAGATGAGGATCTTGGGCGAGGTCGAGAAGGCGAGGATTTTTTTCTGCCGGCGGCTCACGGCGCGCCTCAGGTGCGGCAGGTGCTCCTCAAGCCACGCTGCGCGGGTATGGGGTGAAAGGGACTCGACGCGCGGCCCGCCCAGCACGTTGCGGCCCCTGAGGTGGCGGGCGATCGCGCGCTCGGCGCGCGACACCATCTCGATCGTGCGCTCGTAGCTTGCGCGCGCGTTCGGCCCCCAGGTGATCAGGCCGTGATTGACGAGCAATGCGCCCTTGGCGCCCGGATGCTTGCGGTATTCGGAGGCCACGAGTTTCGCGAGCAGGAATCCCGGCTTGATGTAAGGAATGTAGAGCAGCTCATCGCCGAAGACCCGGCGTGCGATCTCGCGCGGCCGCGTGGTATTTGTGAGCGCGAGGATGGCATCGGCATGCGTGTGGTCGATGTCCCGCTCGGGAATGAACGCGTGCAGGAGAGCCTCAATGGAGGGCCGCGGCGCCTTGGGATCCAGGGTGCAGTGGGCAAGGTAATCGACCATTTCCTCGTCCGTCATCGAGGAGACGGCCAGCGCGGGCAGGACGTCATCGAGCAGGAGCGCCGGGTAGTCGCGCCGCTCGCTTGTCTTGAGGTCTGAGCCGGAGCCCTTGACGAAGACGACCTGGCGGCGCCGGCCGCGGAAGTCGGTGGCGTAGCCCTTGGCCGAGGTGTTGCCACCGCCCCAGACGCACAGCTTCGGCGCCCGGCCGATCAGCCGCGAGCGGTAGACAAGCAGGCCCAGTTCATCCAGCCCCCGTGCCTCTGATTCCTTCCACAAGCTCTTCATGGGACAGGCATTGTAGACGAGATGGGACCGCTTCTCAAGCGCAGCCCTTTTGAGACGGCTTCTCAATGGCCTACATCTCCAGCACGAACCCCCCCACCCCTTGGAGTCTGACCCCCCGCTCCGGGACAGGGCCAGCCGAACGGTGCTGGGAACGGGTTGCGGAATGCGGGGGCCTACGGAGTAAAAGCGGGGGCGGCGGGTCCTCTCCCCACGAAAAGCCCGCACGCCCCCAACCAGCCTTCGCAAGAAGGCCGGCGTGAATTGAGTGCATTTCCCGTGGGGAGAGTTCTTAGGACTAACTTCTTGGGGAGATCAAGCGGCCTCGCCGCCCGGGCGCAACAGGGCCGCCCAACGCCGCAGGACAACCATCCGAAACCACCGCCACGCCAAACGCGGCTTGATCAGCGCGGCGAGCAAAACACAGTTGCGACGGCCGAGGTTCTTCATGACGCCATCCTCAGGCGCGCCGCTTCGACGGCGGCGCTCACGCCCTTCTTGCCCAAGTTCAGCTTGAAGCCGAACGTCGCGAAAATCTCCTGCAAAAACTGCAGGCCATGAAGCCCCCGCGCGGCAGTCATTTTTGGGTAGTCACGCACGATCTCCATCAGTTCCCAGTAGAGACGTTCGTGATACGTGTCGCGCGGGCAAAAGTGGTGATAAAAATCCTCCAGGTCCTGCACGCGGCGGGTCAGGTAATCGGGCGCAAGCTTCATCCCCGGATTCATCAAGAGGTTCACCACGTGCTGCATCCGGTTGCGAAAGAACCCCTCAAAGAGCACCGCGATCTTGCCTTCCATCGTCGGCACCGAATCCACAAAATCCAGGAAGAAGTGCCCGATCTTTCCCGGCGCTCCCTCATCAGGCCGTCCCTGGCGCGTCGCCTCCTCGCCTCCCTCTCCACGGCTCCCCTGGTTCATGGCTCGCACCTTCCTTTCTACTTTGAGACTAACCGGCCTCGGACCGGACTTCAAAGCAGATTTGACTGGTTTCGCCCCAGGTGTTATATTTATTAACAGAAACGTTACAATTATTGAAATCCATGTACGGCGAGGCGTCCGAAGAGTTCAAGAAGCGAGCGAACCGGGAGGGGGGCCGGGGGGGTGTCCCCGCTTTCGGACAGGTGCTCAAGGGCAGGCTCCAGGGCCGGTCCGTGAGCCAGG
>CAZPNG010000246.1:0-3737 GCA_964587845.1 uncultured bacterium
GCGCTTCCAGAGCAACCCGATCGTGGTGAGCATGACGGGATTCGAAAGAGGAACGTGCCGCGGCACGAGATCGACGATGACCTTGTCAATCTCCCTCTTCCGGAAGCTTTGCGCGCGGACTGGAGAGGATCGCTCGCTCACCCACCCCCCTCCTTCTTGGGCCCGAATGGGGCGAATCACGTGCTTCCAGACGCGGCTTGCGAAGGACCCAGGGTTTGCCAGGGAAAAGTGCGCGCGCCGGGAGGCGCTGTGCGCGGCCTCGTAAACCAGAATCGGCGGGCCCAGCCAGGGCTCCCAGAAATCCACGTCCATGGCCAGGTCGAGATCAGCCGGCGCAAGAGTTCTGAAGACACCCGTCCGAGGGTGGCTTCCCTTGCGGCGCACCACCACGACGCCCCGAACGCGCTCGACGCGCAGCGCCTGCTTGACCAGCTCTCTCCTCGGCTGCACGACGTCGGGCGGCTCCCAAGCGAAGCCCCGAAGCGAGCGCACCGGCTCGTTAGGTGCGGCGAGCAGGTGGCTTCCGACTTTGATCAAGGCGAGGTCGTTATCGCTACCGATCTGAAGCCTCTTAGCAAAGGCTCGTGCGAGCGAAGTCTTTCCCGATTTTTGAGGGCCTAGGAACACGATCGCTCCAGAACCTTCCCCGCGGCCGGCAAAAAGAAGGGTTCCCTCTTCCTTCGACACCCGAAAATTAGGCCGCCGCACGATGTCCTGAAAGTCCTGGCTCACCTGCCTGGCCCATAGGTCTAACACCGCTCGCCGGTCCTGCAACTCTTCGTCGTAGAGACCGAGCTGCCTGTCGCGTTGAGGAAGCGCGGGCCAGATGAGGCCTCCAGAGCGCAAGCTGTTGAACACCTCATGCGGATCGACCACCCAATGGCTGGTCAGCCGGTGCTCCTTGGCGTAAGACAGCTTCTCCAAAAGCGGATAGAGCGTCTGAAGCGCCCTGGCAAATTCCCGGATCCTCGAGTCCGGGATCCGCTGCTTGTTCTCGCGCTCGGTGCGGGCTGAGGACTGGCGCGCGAGGTGGCGCGCGGCGTCGTAGAGGTAAGCCATCACGTCACCCAAGTGGTGCGGGTGGTCCGGCGAGCGGGCGGAGAGCCGGAAGCCGCCGAAGTCCACAAACCGCGTGGCCAGTTCAAAGCCGGCGCCTCCAATGGCTTCCTCGAAGTCCTGAGGCGAAAGGGGCACACCCTCCGAGGCCCGGACCATGTCATAGGCCTCCAGAGCTCTTGCAAAGGCATAGCCGGCCAAAATCCCGCCCCTCAGAAGTTCCACCTGGCCGATGGGCAACGCGAGATCCGTGCCCGCCATCCACGCCAGCGGCTTGGACCCTTCAGCCGGCAAGCCCTCCGCGGGATCGACATAGGACGTCAAAGTCTTTTGGACCCGCATCAAAAACGGATCAAAGAAGTGCGGTTCCTTCGCCAGCTTCATGCCGTCATAAAATGGCTTGTAGCGGCTGGGCACCGGGATGCGGTCGGCTTCCTCCGGCGAAGCCCGGTAAAAAGCCGCCAGACGGGCACGATCCTCATTTTGCTCGACATCCGTGAGCCACGGGAGAGCCGCCACAAAGTGAGAGTACAAGTCCTGAGACAATTGCTGCATGAAGGCCAGGGTCACGGCCGTTTCGGCCGAAAGCCCGCGCCCGGCGAAATGGCGGGGCCCGCGGCGCCACGGGAAGACCCCCCGCACCCCTCGGGCGGCAGGAAGCTCCAGCCAGGCCCGAAAGAAAGCCGGCAGGGTTGAGACCGCCACAAAGATTGCGGCCAGAAGGAAAGCGAGCCACACCGGGCCTGCCAAGTGAATTGTCACGGCGAATGCAGCCACCGCGCTGGTCAACCCGAACACCAGGAGCAGCCAATGCGCTAGCGAGTCGGGCCTCGTCATTTGGTCCAGGAAGGACATGAATGTGCTGGAGGGAAAGATCTTGGCTTTCCAGGCGGCGATGTTGGCTTGCTGCAGCTCCTCCGCCATTCGAAAATTGAGGTACCGGGGCAGGAGCTTTTCCACCGCGCGGCCCAGTTCCAGTTTGCGCCGCCGGTAGGAGGCAGGCATGAACCGCTCCGCCTCCCTCAGCAGATGGTCCGGGAAGGAGAGCGCTTCGGCCCGGCCGGCAGCATTTCGGCCCGAGCCGACGGGTGCGGCTCCGGCTTCCAGCTCCCGAATCAAACCGTCCAGGAAGGGATTGTAGGCCGCCGCCGGGTCAACCTCCTTGATGTAATGGGTCTGGTCGCCGCTCGACATGTACTGCAAAGTGGGGTCGCGCAGAAATCCCTGCTCGGCAACCGATTGCCTTAGACTCTCGACGTTCCATTCCAGCGATCCGAAAGCGGTCCCGACAGCCACACTTGGGTGATAGAAACCCAACCCGGCCCAGTTGATCCGGCGCGTCACTCTCAGGAGCTCCACGACCCTTGCGGCGGGAATGGTTTGGCCCGGGCGTTCAGGGTCAGGCAGCGCACGCAGCCAGCCGAGGAGGTTCGTTCGATAATCATCTGGAATGTGTCTGCTGAAGTGAGGAGTGAACCGGTAAATCTCGGGGTGCAGGGCGGCTGCAATCACCCAGAGAAAAGGAAGACTCCAGCGCGGCATGCCTTCGGCTTCGATTTTCGCCGGGTCTTCCACAAAATCATGGAGCACAGCCGGGACTTGCGGCGCCCGATCCAGCGCTGCAAGCAAGTGAGCCATCAGAGCGGGCAGTTGCCCCAAATCATCTGGAGGCCGGCCGACCAGGGCCAGCACGTCCATGAACCCCCTGCCCATGCTGAAGGAGTGCTCGGGCCCGAACGTCTGAATATGAACTGCATATCCGAAGACGTCATAGAAGAGTGCGCGCAAGGGATCCGGCACACCCTGGAGCCGCCTGGCACGCTCCAGAGCCGTGAAGGAAGAACTCTCATCAGTGGCCACGCGGGACAGCCAATAGTCCACGGGTCCGTGCAGCTTCTCCAAGGTGGACCCCTCCCAGGTGAGCCCCGGGTCAACCCAACGGCGGCGGATGAAGCGGACAAGGTGATCCAGCCCAATGCCCGTGGGAGGAACCTGGTCAAATAGCGATTCGAGTCCGGTTGTGGATCGTGAATAAAGCGTTTGCTTGCGAAAAAAAATGCTTTCCAGGAAATCCCTCCAAAACAGGCGGTCGGCAAGCTCGGGCGAGTCGCTCGGGATTGCAGCAAGCAAGGACGCCCAGGGCTCGGCGGCATCCTTGAACTCATCGGGAATCTGCACCGCCGCCGGCGCCCGGCGCACGCCGACCCGGTAGACTCCATGATCGTAAATTCTGAGCGTGTCGGCCGCAGGACCTAACCAGGTGTAGTCCAGCTGCGCGTCACCGAATCTCAGAACTCCTGATGCTGCCTCCCCAAGCTGCGGCATCGCCATGAGGTACAGGGGGGCCCCGGGCGCCAGGACGCGCGCGAGCTGAGAAAGAACCCGCTCCCTCACGCGGCCTCCGGGATCATCGCGCCGCATGTCGACCCAACGCATGTTTTCGCTCACCACCCCTGGAAGGCTGGCGAGAACGGCGTCGTAGGTGTCCGTGACCTGATCCAGAGCATTGCTGCGCCACACCTTCACGCGGCCCGAGACCCCGTTGAAAGCTGCGCTGGCTCGCGTATTCGCCACTTCCATCGCGCCCAGGTCGACCGCATGAATTTCCGCCTCGGGGAACAGGAGAGCGAGTACGACGGCTTCGGGCCCGGCTCCGGTCCCCCACACAAGAATCTTGCGAA
>CAZPNG010000247.1:0-2501 GCA_964587845.1 uncultured bacterium
ACCTTCGGCATGCTCTTCCAGGGCGCTGCACTTTTCAACTCGCTCACGGTGGGCGAGAACGTGGCGCTGCCGCTTCGAGAGCACACGCAGCTCGATGACTCCATCATTAAGATCATTGTCAAAGTGAAGCTCGAGCTGGTCGGTCTCACGGGCTTTGAGGGCTTGAAGCCCTACCAGATTTCGGGGGGGATGAAGAAACGCGTGGCCCTGGCGCGCGCGATCGCGCTGGACCCCAAGATCGTGTTTTACGACGAGCCGGGCGCAGGCCTGGACCCGATCACGGCCAGCGTGATCGACCACCTGATCATGGACTTATCGAAGAAGCTGAAGATGACCTCGGTCGTGGTGACGCACGAGATGAAGAGCGCCTTTCGCATCGCCGACCGCATGGTGGTCTTAAGCCAAGGAAAAGTGGTTGCCGAAGGGACGCCCGACGACATCAAGAACTCGGATCACCCGTACGTGAATCAATTCATCAACGGAGACATCGATGGCCCTGTCGCTTTTAAAGAGACGCGAGAAACCTACCTCCGAAGCATCCTCGGCGAAGACTAAGGCCGAGGCCTACCTCGCCTGGGAAATCCGCGCGGGCTTGCTGGTCACCCTTGCGGCCGTAGGGCTCACGGCCATGCTTTTTTTGACCGCCGGCTCGCAGATGTTCCGGGACACCTATGAGGTGAAAACCGCCTTCACCTACATCAGCGGCCTGGCGCCCAGCGCCCCAGTGCACTTTGCGGGCCACGCGGTGGGCAAGGTCACCAGCTTAAAGCTCCTGGATGAGCAGGCCGCCTCCTCGATGGCCGCTCAAGTGGTCTCACCCGGTGAAGAGCCCCAACCCCTCGGGCGCGTGGTGGTCACCTTGCGGATCGACAAGAGCGCGGTCGTCAAAAAGGACTCCCAGGCCTACATCGACGTGATGGGTTTCATGGGCGAGAAGTTCATTGAGCTCACGCCCGGCACGGCGGCCGCGGCCCCCCTGGGGGAGAACGACATCCTGCGTGGTTCCGATCCGCTCGCGTTCTATGAGCTTGTGAACATGGGCACCGACGTGGCCGACAAGTTCAAGGAGACCACGGCCTCGGTTCAAAAGCTCATTGACGACCTCGACCGCACGGTGGGCGACAACCGGCCTGAGATCGACGGCATCCTCACCAATTTAAACGAGAGCTCCACCAACCTGAAGGAGATGACCGAGGACCTCAAATGGCACCCCTGGAAGCTCCTCCGGAAGGGCAAGGAGCGCTCGAAGCAAGAAATCGCCCGCGAAAAAGAGAAGCAGGCGAAAAAGGCGCGCTGAGATTGCTTCACTTGCGCCGGCGGCTTCTCATTGCCTTCCTCGCCGCCACGTTCTTCTTCCTGCTGGATTTCCTGCCTGATTACCACATCCACGAGCGCCACCTGCTCGATTTGTCCTTTCGCCTGCGGGGGGCGGAGAAACCGCACGCCGACATCGTGATCGTGGAGATCGACGACCGCGCCCTTCAGGCCGTGGGGGCGTGGCCCTGGCCGCGCAGCCTGCATGCGGCGGTGTTGAAGATCGTCACAGGGCTTGGGGCCCGCACGGTTTTTTACGACATGGTCTTCCCGGAGGTTTCGGCCGAGGACGAAGACAGCGCGTTCGCTCAGGAGCTTGCGCGCGCGGGCAACGTGGTGCTGCCGTTTTATTTTGCCGCCCCCGCGGCCAAAGACTATTCCTGGAAGAATGCGGTGTTTCCCATCGAGCCCTTTCACAAGGGCGCGGCGCGCCTGGGCTATGTCAACGCTTCGCCCGACGCCGACGGCCGCATGCGCGAGATCCAAATCACCGTGCGCGATGGCGAGCAGCTTTTCGAACACGCCAGTCTTGCGATTGCCCACCACCATCTGGGCCGAAGCCCCGCGGGAGCGGCCGCGAAAAGCGTTCTCATCAACTTCCCGGGCCCGCATGAAGCTTTCCAACGCCTGCCGGTGACGGCCCTCCTCGTTCCGCCGGAGTCCCCGGCTCACCAGAAGGCGCTCGAATCCCTCGCCGGCAAGGTGGTCCTGATCGGCCTCACGGCCCCCGGCACGGGCATGGACCACAAGGCCACGGCGTTCTCCGCGCTTTACCCCGGCGTGGGCGTGCAGGCGAGTCTCGTCCACACCTTCTTGTCTGGAAAAATCATCCGCCGCCTGCCGCGCGCCCTTCACTGGCTCGCGCTCTTCGGCTTCGCGCTCCTCATTTTGTGGGCGAGCGCCGAGACGCAGCTTGTGCCCAGCGCGGCGTATGCTGCAGGCGCGCTGGCCGGTGTCTTCATCGCGGCACAACTTGCATTCCGGTTTCTTCTTTGGGTTCCCACGTTGAGTTTGATCTCCTGCGGCGTGATTTTGTTTGCCGGCTCCAAGGTGGCTGAGTTCGTGCGGGTGCGATTTCAACAGCAGCTTTTGGCCCGCGAGTTAGCGCTCGCCGCCACGATTCAGAAAAGTTTTCTTCCCGAGGCGTTCCCGCAAATCCCAGGGCTCGCGCTTGCGGCCGTAAGCCA
>CAZPNG010000248.1:0-7405 GCA_964587845.1 uncultured bacterium
GGGTGCTTCACCTCGATCGCCGGCAACTGCTCCAGGGCAGGCAGTCTCCAGGGCTCGGAACTACTGGCGATGAAGCCGTCGGAAAGGTAGACGACCGGCGTCATGTACTTCACGGCGATGCGCACGGCCTCGATGGCGCGGCTGAAGCAGTCGGAGGGCGATTTGGGCGCAATCACGCATACGGGCGACTCGCTGTTCCGGCCGAAGAGCGATTGCAGCAAGGCGCCCTGCTCGGTCTTCGTGGGCATGCCGGTTGAAGGCCCCCCGCGCTGCACGTCAATGACGACCAGGGGCAGTTCCGCCATGACCGCCAGATTGAGCGTCTCCGACTTCAAGCACATGCCGGGGCCGCTGGTGCCGGTGAGGCCGATCTGGCCGCCGAACGAAGCCCCCAGGGCCGCGCCGATCGCGGCGATTTCATCCTCCGCCTGAAAGGTCTTGACCCCGAAGCTCTTGAACTTGGCCAGGAAGTGCAGGATGTCGCTCGCCGGGGTGATGGGGTAGGAGCCGTAGAAGAGCGTCTTCTTGGCGAGGTGCGCGGCCGCGATGAATCCGATGGCGGCGGCCTCATTGCCCGTTATTTTTCGATACGTGCCGGGCTCGATGGGCGCGGGCCGGATCTGGTAGCGTTGCGGTAGGGTCTCGGTAATGTCGGCGTAATTGTAGCCGGCTCGCAGGGCCGCGACGTTGGCTTTCACGAACTCGGGCCGCTTCTTGAACTTGTCCTCAATCCACGAGACCGTGTGATCCAGCTTGCGGTCGTAGATCCAAAACATCATGCCGAGCGCGAAGAAGTTCTTGCAGCGATCCACTTCGGTGAGCTTGAGGGGGTGGTCCTTGAGCGCGTTCTTGGTGAGCTCACTTAACGGGACCTTCAGGACATCGAAGTCCTTGAGGGTGTCGTCGCCCAGCGGGTTCCCAGCCCAGCTGGCCTTCTTGAGGTTGGTTTCGTTGAAGGCGCTGTCGTTGACGATGACCATGCCGCCCTTCTTGAGGTTGCGCAGATTCACCTTGAGGGCCGCCGGGTTCATGGCCACCAGCACGTCCGCAATGTCACCGGGCGTGAAGATGACGTTTTCGCCGAACTGGATCTGGAAGCTGGAGACGCCCGGCAGGGTGCCGGCCGGCGCGCGGATTTCAGCCGGGAAGTCGGGCAGGGTGGCGAAGTCGTTGCCCATCATCGCGGAGGTGTCGGTGAACTGGTCTCCCGCCAACTGCATGCCGTCTCCGGAGTCGCCGGCGAAGCGCACGGTAACGGACGGGATCTGCTTGGTGGGTTTCGGCATTTGGGACACGGCGCGCTAGCCGCCCTCTTGGGTTTCCATCACTTGATCGGCACGGGGCGGCAAATTATAAACCTCCGTGGGGTAGTGCTCGGCCAGGAAGCGGATCAGGGTGCGCACGGAGAGCACGCCCGCCAGGTCGCCCTTTTTGTCCACCAGGGGCACGTGATAAAACCGCTTGCCGCCCATGACGTCGATGGCGTCCCCTGCGGAGTTCTCGGGGGAGAGCGCGATGGGATCGCGAGTCATGAAGTCACTCACCGGCCGCTCGAAGCCGCTGTTTTGAGCCAGGATTTTGCGCACGACGTCCGTTTCCGTAAAGATGCCGACAGCTTTCCCGCCCTCTGCGATCACAATGTAGCCCGCCTTGTTTTCCTGCATGAGGGCGATGGCGTCTTGGGCGCTGAGGGTCGGGGGCGCCTGCACGATGAGGGGATTAATGATTTGGTAGATTTTTGCTTCTTCGAGGAGCTTTTCGACACTTCTTGTATCTGTTTGAGACATCTTCGGAACTCCTTCCAGCGGGGCCCAGGAGCCGGACTTGCCAGGACCCATCTTTCCATATATTGTAACATAATTCAACTGAGCTCAAACCGACATTGTGCGCCAAACAAAGGTCTGCACAAGACTTAGAGCCCTCGAGGGAGGCCCCATGTTCATTTTGACTCTTGCGTTGTGTTCGGTGGGTCTTTGGATCTCCGTCTACTTCACGGGGGTTTACTACGGGTGGTTTAAGCCCGACGTCTTCTGGATGCCCCGGGTCTGCCAGCTCAAAGAGGAAAGCTGCATGACCGTGCTGGGCACGCCGCGCGCCAAGCTTTTCGGGCTGCCCAATTCACTCTTTGGGATCGCGGTCTACTCCTACCTGCTGCTCGACCTGTCGGGGTTTCCGCCTTCGATCGGTTTTGCGCTCATCTCGATCGCCCTGGCGCGTTCGGTGTACCTTGCCTACAGCCTTCTCTTTATCACAAAGATTCCCTGCCCCCTGTGCTTTACGACCCACGGGATCAACCTGGCGCTCTTCGTGATTCTCTTGGGAGGCGTGCTGAGGGGTTAGGTTCTCTTAGAGCCCGATCCAGACGCTCTTGACTTCGGTGTACTGGGAGAGGGCATCACGGCCGCCGTCGCGGCCGAAGCCGCTCATCTTGGTGCCGCCGAAAGGGGAGGCGTGGTCGAACGCTCCGAAGCAGTTCACCCACACCGTGCCGGCCTTGAGCTCCCGCGCCATGCGGTGAGCCCGCTCGACGTCGCGCGTCCAGATGGCGGCGGCCAGGCCGAAGGGGCTGTCGTTTGCAAGCGCGACGGCTTCCTGCAGGCTTGCGAACGGGATCTCGCAGGCCACGGGCCCGAAAATCTCCTCGCGCGCCACGCGCATCCGGTTTGAAACTTGGGTGAACAAGGTGGGCTGGACGTAATAGCCGGGGAGGTCGGGGCGGGCGCCGCCCAAGACCAGCTTGGCGCCTTCCTTCTTTCCAAGATCGATATACCGCAGGACCTTTCGCAGCTGCTCCTCCGACACCTGCGGGCCGATGTCGGTGTGCGGGTCCCACGGGTCGCCTTGCTTCATGCGCCGGGTTTTTTCCACGAGTCGCTCCGTGAACTCCCCCTCGACTTTCTTTTCCACGAAAATGCGCGTCCCCGCGCAGCAGACCTGCCCGGCGTTGAAGAACACACCGTCCATGGCGCTTTGCGCCGCGGCGTCCAGGTCGGCGTCCGCGAAGATGATGTTGGGCGATTTGCCTCCGAGCTCCAAGGAGATCCGCTTGAGGGTCCCGGCGGCGTTGCGCATGATTTCTTGGCCGGTCAGGTGCTCGCCGGTGAAGGCGATCGCCTGGACGTTGGGATGTCGAACGAGCGCGGCTCCGGCCGTGGGCCCGAATCCCGGCACGACGTTCAGCACGCCGTCCGGCAGGCCCGCCTCCTGGGCCAGCTCCGCGAGCCTAAGAGCTGAAAGCGGGGTTTGCTCCGCGGGCTTGAGCACGACCGTGCAGCCGCAGGCCAGGGCGGGCGCAATCTTTCCGGCCGCCAGCACGAGTGGAAAGTTCCACGGGATGATGGCGCCGACCACGCCCACCGGCTCTCGCAGGGTGTAGGTGAAAAAATCCCCCTCGACCGGGATCGTTTCGCCCGTGATCTTGTCGGCCCAGCCCGCAAAGTATTCAAAACAGGAGATCGCGCTCGGGATGTCAATGGCGCGGCTATTCTGGATGGGCTTGCCTGTGTCGAGCGTCTCCAGGCGCGCGAGCTCTTCGGAGTGCTCCTCGAGGAGTTGCGCGATCCGCCACAGCAGTTTTCCACTTTCGCGCGCGCTCAGTTTCTTCCAGGGGCCTGCTAGGGCTTTGCCGGCGGCTTGGACGGCGAGGTCGACGTCGGGGGAGTCCGCTTCCGCAACGCGCAGGATTTCTCTTCCCGTCGCGGGATCGAGGGTCGCGAAGGTCTTGCCGGACCGGGCCGCCTGCCATGTGCCGGCGATGAAGAGACTTGGGCGCGGCAGCTTCACGTCGGGTCTTGCCCGCTTTTCCCTGGCGAGTGTTTTCGGCATTTGTGTTATTGTAATGGCTTGCCCATGAAAACGCCAGTTTGCGTTACGGCGCCTCCGGCGTAACCCAAAAGGTACCAGGTACCTTGGGGGGTAAGTGCCTGGCGCCCCTGCGGTGAGTTTGCTAGAATGGGAACCCTCCAGGAGGTAGCTATGGCAGAGGTCAAAGTGGAGCATCTGAGCGAGGATGAGCTTAAGAAGCGGGGCGTCTTCGCCTGGCCGGTCTGGCAGAAGGAAGTGTCCCGCTTCGATTGGTCGTATGACAGCTCGGAGCAGTGTTATTTCCTCGAGGGCCGGGTGTCGGTCGAGACTTCCAAGGGCGCCGTTGAGATTCGCAAGGGCGATTTCGTGACCTTCCCGCGCGGCCTCTCCTGCGTCTGGAACGTCCAGGAGCCGGTCCGTAAGCACTACAATTTTAAGTAAGGTAAAGTCCAGGAGGCCCACATGGCGCTCGTAGAGTCCCTTTCCATCACCCTGGGCACGAAGATGCCCGCCTTTGAACTTCCCGATCCCGACGGCAAGATCTACAAGAGCCAGGCCCTCTTCGGCTCAAAAGGGCTTCTGCTTGCGTTCACCTGCAATCATTGCCCTTACGCGCAGGCGGTTTGGCCGCGCCTCATCCGGCTGGCTCAGGCTGCAGAGCTTCTGGGCGTGCGGACGGTGGGGGTGAATCCCAATATTCACCCGGGTTATCCGGAAGATTCCCCTGCGAAGATGAAGGAAAAAATAAAGGAGTGGAAGATTTCTTTTCCCTACCTCGTGGATGAGTCGCAGGACGTGGCCCGCGCGTTTCAAGCGCAGTGCACCCCGGACCTTTATCTTTTCGACGCTGGCGCCAAGCTTGTGTACCACGGGCGCCTGGACGACAACTGGCAGGACGAAAAAAAGGTCAAGCGCTCAGAGCTCAAGGAGGCGATCGAACGGCTGGCAGCGGGGAAACCGCTCGACGCGAAGCAGTTTCCCTCCATGGGTTGCTCCATCAAGTGGAGAACGTGACATTGATTGATTACGCGATCTTGTGTTTTGGGTCGCTCTTCGTGATCGTGGATGCGATCGGACTCGTGCCCGCGTTCGTGACCATGACCCGCGAGCACACGCGGGAGGAGCGGGTGCGGACGGCGGCCTTCGCGTGCACCGTGTCCTTCTTCATCCTGGCGCTCTTTGCCGTGAGCGGCCCCTGGCCGTTCAAGATCTTCGGCATCACGCTTCCGGCCTTCGAGATTGCGGGCGGTGTCCTGCTCGCCATCGTGGCGCTCGACATGCTCCAGGCGAGGCGTACGGCGGTCAAGGAGACTCCCGAAGAGCAGGCCGCGGGGGTGCGCAAAGAGGAGATCGGCATCACGCCGCTGGCTATTCCCATGCTGGCCGGGCCCGGTGCGATTACGGACGTCATCCTGCTCGGCAACCGCGCCTCCAGTCTCACGCACCATGCGGTCCTGCTGGCCGCGATTTTCCTGGTTTGTTTCATCAGTTTTCTCATTCTGCGCCTCGCGGCCGTGCGCCCCGCCATCCTGGGCGTCATCGCGCTCAAGATCTCGACGCGACTCATGGGGCTGGTGTTGTCCGCCATTGCGGTGCAATTCATCTTGAACGGCATTCGGGAAGCGCGGCTCGCGGGCTAGCCGGACGTGCGGGGGCATCTGGGATGACGGCTGAAGAGGAGCGACTGGAGCAGGCCCGAAAGCGCGGCGCCCACTGGCGCCGCTGGGGCCCCTACCTCGCCGAGCGGCAGTGGGGGACGGTCCGGGAGGACTACAGCGCGTCGGGCAACGCGTGGGAATACTTTCCCTTCGACCACGCCCGCTCGCGCGCCTACCGCTGGGGCGAAGACGGCATCGCCGGTCTTTGCGACAATCACCAGAGACTGTGCTTCGCATTGGCTCTGTGGAACGGCCAAGATCCTTTCGTCAAGGAGCGTCTCTTCGGCCTTTCGGGTCCGGAAGGCAACCACGGCGAGGATGTGAAGGAGTATTACTTCTACCTCGACAACACGCCCTCCCACGCCTACATGAAGTTTCTCTACAAGTACCCGCACCGCGCGTTTCCCTACGCCGAGCTCCTCGAAGAGAACCGGCGGCGCGGCCGCGGCCGCGCGGAATATGAGCTCCTGGACACCGGCGCTTTTGAAGCGGACCGTTACTTCGATGTCTTCGTGGAGTACGCGAAGCAAGCCCCCGACGACATCCTGATTCAAGTGAGCGCGGTGAACCGCGGGTCGGAAGAGCGCACCCTGCACTTGCTGCCCACCTTGTGGATGCGCAACACCTGGTCCTGGGGTCCGGGCCGCGAGAAGCCCCGCCTGCGGGCCTTGCCGCCGTCAAGCTCCGCGGACGTGATCGAGGCCCAGCATCCGACCCTGGGCAAGAGGTGGCTTTACTGCGAGAAGCCGGACGCTCTGCTCTTCACGGAAAATGAAACCAATTTTCAGAGGCTTTACGAGGTCCCGAACAGCTCGGCGTTCGTCAAGGACGGCATCAATGACTATGTGGTCTTGAATCAGGCAGGCGCGGTGAATCCCGACCGGGTCGGCACGAAGGCGTGCGCTCAGTATGTCGTCAAAATCGGTCCGGGCAAGGTCAAGACCATCCGCCTGCGGCTGACCGATGAGCCCTCCCTCGCGCAGCCGTTCGGGCCGGCGTTCGACAAGGTGATCGAGCAGCGCAAGCGGGAGGCCGACGAGTTCTATGCGCACGTCGCGCCCGACGCGTTGAACGACGAAATGCGCGCCATTCAGCGGCAGGCGTTTGCGGGGCTCTTGTGGACCAAGCAGTTCTACCATTACGTGGTGGAGGACTGGCTCGCCGGCGACGCGGCGGGGCCGGCCCCGCCGCCGGAGCGCAGGCGGGGCCGCAACGGCGAGTGGGTGCATGTTTACACCGACGACATCCTGTCGGTGCCGGACAAGTGGGAGTACCCGTGGTTTGCGGCCTGGGACCTGGCTTTCCACGCGGTTGCGTTCGCGATGATCGATCCCGAGTTTGCCAAGCGGCAACTCGACCTGCTGACGCGCGAGTGGTACATGCACCCCAACGGGCAGATGCCGGCCTACGAGTGGTCGTTCGGAGACGTGAACCCGCCGGTCCACGCCTGGGCGGCGTGGCGGGTCTACAAGATCGACAAGAAGGTGCGCGGCTGCGCCGACCGGCAGTTTCTCGAGCGCGTGTTCCAAAAGCTGCTGCTCAACTTCACCTGGTGGGTGAATCGCAAGGATGCCGAAGGCAAGAACATCTTTCAGGGGGGGTTCTTGGGGCTCGACAATATCGGCGTCTTTAACCGATCCGAGCAGCTTCCGACCGGCGGGCATTTGGAGCAGTCCGACGGCACCAGCTGGATGGGCATGTATTGTCTGAACATGCTGGCCATCGCGACTGAGCTGGCGCGCGAAAACCCCGCCTATGAAGACATTGCCAGCAAGTTCTTCGAACACTTCCTTTACATTGCGCACGCCATGAACCACGTGGGGGGCGGGGAGGTGGGGTTGTGGGACGAACATGACGGCTTCTTCTATGATGTCTTGCATCTGCCCAACGGCCGCCAACTTCCCTTGAAGATCCGTTCCATGGTGGGGCTGATTCCCCTCTTT
>CAZPNG010000249.1:0-2510 GCA_964587845.1 uncultured bacterium
AGCATCTGCTCGCGCAGCTTCAGGACGGCCGCGACAAATGGACCTTCAGAATCCCGGACGAGTTGGCGCCCCTCGCGCCGTGGCTTCAGCAGCTTCTCAATGAGAGTTTGGTGAAGATTCCCTCGGCGCCTCTGGCCATCACGAACGAACCCTGGCTGCATTCCGACGAGTATCGCGCCGACCGCCTTCTTGTCAAAGTAGCTGCGGCGGGCGATTGGGCGCCCCAACTTGAGGGGGACACCCCCGAAGTTGTTGCCGAGCTGTTCCTGGACGCGCGCCGGCAGAACCTGGGCGCGTACTTGTATGAGTTTGAATTGGCCGTGGCCCTGCTGGGATACTTCCTGGGCATCCATCCCTTCAATCAGCCGGGTGTCGAAATGAGCAAGACGCAGACGCACAAGGTTTTGGCGGGCGAGGTGCCGGATGAAACTCCGAGGCTCCGGACCGCGGAGGGTGTGAAGGTCTACGTAGATAAAAATCTCGCGCGACGGCTCAAGAAGCAGCGGGGGGTCAACGTGTCGCGCGCGCCTCCGGATGAGACCTTGGCTGCGCTCTTCTCCCTCACCCGCACGGGCGACTGGACCGATGTCATCGCTTACACCTACGAAGATGACGCGCTGACCGACGTCCTGGGCAAGATCCGTGGGGAGCTTCTCGCGCGCCGCCGCATCGCCACCCTGCACGGCATCGGCCCCCGCTACGAGCACTCCGACAATCAAGCGGTCGTCACCAAAAAACCTTACGTCGTCATCTTCTCCTTCGATTCACCCGACGATATCCCAATTCCCACGCAAGATTTGAGCGGGACCGAGGCTTTCACCTTCGGCAGCTTGACGCGCGCGAAGGCGCAGGGCAACTGGCGCGCCGACGTCGAAGCCGGCAATGACACGCGGGGCGGCAACCGCGCGATCTGGGTCCACCTGCCCGCAAGCTACCGCGAGCATCCCGAAAAAATAGCCGCCCTCTTCGAGAAAGTGCCCTTCGTGCGCCACACCGCCACGCGCGCAGACCAGCCAGCGCCAACGCCCGAATATTTCACCTGGGATGGCGTGAGACGCGAGCTGGATGCCCGGGGTCTTGAGAGAGCGGTTGTTACGCCCACGGATCAAACGAAATCAGGACCGCCCGCGTTTATCGTGACGATGATCGATGGCACCCCTGTTGATCAGGTGGGCGCAAAGTTTGGCAGTTTTGCGGCTGCCGCCGCGGCACGCGGCTACGAACCAGGTATCCTCGTGGCCACGGACCTCGGCCCGGCCGGGCACCAGTTCCAGCAGACGTTCACGCGCCGGCATGCTGCGGTTCGGGTAGCGGGGGCGCCCGAGTGGCGCGGTGTGCCCGCTGGGGCGCTGCCCCCGGATCTCATGCGGGTCCTCGCGACACACGGCCTGCGCTTTGAAGGCGCACAGTATAGGACGATCCGCCAGCCGAATCCGACCTACTCGGGGGTAGGCGCCGTGTTGGCGTGGTTCGCGCGGTTGCTCATGCGTTGGGCGGGGGAGAACCCCCTTTCGCTGAGTCTCTATGCGATCGCACGGCGGATCGGTGTTTACACGCCCGCGGCTCAAAATCCCTTCGCGGCCGACGGGGCCGTGCTGGCGTACTCTACCTCGGTTGCGCAGGACCTGGGTTCGATCCTCTTCGCCGGCCGAGGAAAGGACATGATCCGGGACAAGACGCGCAAGGCGGAGCTCAAGATGCAGAAGAAACTGGCGGACGGCGGAGCCGTATCGCTGGGGTTTACATCCCTGTTGGACCACACGCGGCGCAATCCCAACGAGGCCGTCCTGGTTTTGGCCGATGAGGGAGAACGCGATGAGTCCATCTCTCTGGAAGTGGGCAGCGTCTTTTATCAAGGCCACGTCATCCCCTTGAAGTCTGACACGACGCGGCGCTTGGAGCGCGAATTGGAGGAGGCCGAGGAAACTAAGGAGGGCGACGCATTCGTCGAAGGCATACGCCAGCGGCTTCGCGATTCCTTTGCCGCTGATCTCCGGGCCCTGCGCTGGCGGCTTGTGAAAATGCGCCTGCAGGGCATTCGGATACGGGGTTTTCTGGGAGATGCCCTGGAGGGCACGAACCTGCACATTGCCGCAGACCCCAACAGCTGGGCGGTCGCGGTCAGTGTCGATGTGCCGAAAAACCTCTTTGCTTTTTGCTGGTGGGTGATGTTCAAGATGGAGATTATCCCCGACGATTTGCGGGTGGCCGGGTGGCATTACCGCGTGCCGGAAGGGCGCGAGGCGAAGGGCCTCGATCCCCTCACGGAACCGCGCTCCGGATTTAAGGCGATTTTCAAAGCGCATGCGAGGGAGCATGGAATCGATCCGAAGAGTGAAGCAGAATTTGCGAAGTGGCTGGACACTCAGATGCAGAGCACCCTGGGCGAAGCGATCGACGACACGCGCGAGTTCTTGAAGCCCCTGCGGGATGCGGCACGAAACCTGGCCACGGAACATGGGCTTGATCCGGATAAGTTTCTGGATGCGTTTCCTGACGGCACGCTGATT
>CAZPNG010000250.1:0-7181 GCA_964587845.1 uncultured bacterium
CCTATTGGAGCCAGCGCGAAAGTAGCAGCAGGTTATTTGCTGCACGGCGGCAAGCCCCTGGGTGTCAATGAGCACAACGAAATGGTTGTCACTTCAAGTATACAATCAAATGGTTGTATCGTCAAGGGTGATGACATGAAAATGCCCTCCTTGGATTAGGAGGGCGAGGCGGGATCTTCCGACTTTTCTGCAGGACGTTTTACGCCCGCAACCCTTGGATTCCTGATTCCAAAAACAGACCTATTGTACCACAGCGTGGCGGCGGAGAAGGTCAGAGGAGGGATGTAGTCGAGGAGGTAGACGTAGAAAGGCCGTCGGCGGGGTCGGAGCCCACGTCATCGCCGGCGTTGCTGCCGTCGATGTCGGCTTCCACGCCGGTTTCAATCTCGGGGCCCGAGGTTACCCCGCTGGCATCGATGTTTGCGCCGATATCAACTTGCTCGTCGATCAGGCCCCCGGTCGCCAGGTCGGAGTCGACGGTGGCCTCGAGGTCGACGTCCCCGATGACGGGCGCCGAGGCTTCGAGATCGATGTCCACAAGGCTTCCGCCGGCGACATCAGCCCCGACGGTGATGGTCTCCTCGCCCAGGCTTGCTTCCAGGTCTGCATGAATGCCGCCCCCTGCGTCTGCGCCGCCGACGCCACCCCCACCCCCGCCTCCTCCCCCACCCGCGCCCAAATCGGGTCCTGCGCCGGCTCCACCGCCCGCACCCGGGCCTGCGCCTGCGCCAGGGCCGCCGCGAGGGCCCCCGGCGGCTCCGCCTGCGTCCGATGGGCTCAAATGAGAGCTCCCGGGCACCTGCGGGCTCATGGCGCCTTTCTCATGCTGGCCGGGCGGGAGGATTCTGGAAAGGGCCTGCAGATCCATGAGATCAGTGTCGACGGAGACATCGCGCTGCCGGTCCCAATCCTCGGCGGACGCTGGTCCGGCTGCCGCAATGGCCAGCATGATGAAGGTCCCGACCCACGGTGCCGATCCCTTCGAATGTCTCACGTTGAGAGCCCCCTCCTCAGAACGAAAAGATGACCGTTGCGCCCGCCAGGTGGCGATCGCGGTCGAAGAAGTTGTTGGCGTTGTTGGATTTGATGAACCGGTAATAAATGCGCGTGGCGAGCCACGGCTTCCAGTGGTACGTCAGGCCGGAGTAAATGTCCCACCGCGCGTCTTCCCGCTGCTCGAGCTCGAGTGTGGAGAGCGAGAGAAAATCGGGATAGTCCCCGTAATCGAATCCCCCCGAGACGTCGCAATCCAGCTTCTTCACAAAACCTACCGGCGTGTGGATGCCCACGCGGCTCAACAGGCCCCGCCGGTCGAAGTTTTCGCCCCGCGTTTGGTTGAAATTGAACTCCTCCTTGACGAAGAGAAAGCGCCGCAGGTCGCGTGAGTAGAAAAACTGCGTCAGGCCGAAGCCGGCCCGGTAGCCGTCGCGCGACGTCTCGGCCGGGCTGGAACCGTCGCGGCCGAAGTTCAGGATGTTGAAGCGCGTGTAGAGGTGCGTGCGCGTGCGGCGCGTGAACGACGAGTCTGCGCCCAGGAAGAAGCGGTTTGAGACCGAGAAGAGGTGGCTGCGCAGGAAGTTGGCCTTGAAATCGTAGCGCGCGCCGAACAGAACGGCACGGCGGCCCAGGAAATGGCGCTTCTTGGCGTCGATCGCAAAACCCTGGGAGGTGAAATTCACCTGGTCGGCGCCTCCATTATGAAGGGTCTCCTGGCCGAGGTAGAGAAGGTCGACGCGGGAATCGTGGCGCAAAAGCGGCGCCACCCCGGCGGTCCATTCCATGAGATAGTCGATCCCCCGCCGTTTGGCGCCGGGACTGCGAAGGGTCTTGTCATTGGGGGCGAGAAGAGGATTGCTGTCGAGGGCGATGCCTGTCTTGCCGACAAAATAGGCCCGTTTCTTGGGCTTTGCCTTTTTCACGCCGCGCTTGAGGCGCTCGAGCTCCGCCTGCGCCCATGCGCGGTACTCTGCCGACGGATTCTCGCGCACCACCCGGCGGAACTCTTCGGCCGCGGCCTCGCGGTCCCCTTTTCGAACGTAGGCCCGCCCCATGAAAACGCGGGCCGAGGCCTGATCGGGCTGCTGCGACAAGACTTCTTCGTAGAGGGCGATGGCTTCCTCGACGCGCCCCAGACGCTGAAGCGTGAGGGCCTTGTAGCGGAGAATCAGCGGATCCTGCGGGTGGTTCGCCTGCAAGTCCTCCAGGGATTTGAGGGCTTTCTCGTACTGCTTCTTCTTGAAGGCTTTGGCGAAGGGGCTCGCGAGGAATTCCTCAGATGAGATGCGCTGCTGTGAGGCGTTTTCCTGCGACCTGGCGGCGGGCGGCCCTGCCAGGAACAAGGCGAGGACGGCACAGCCGAGACTCAGGTGCGTGATCGCCCGCCCAGCTTGGGAGCGGCCGCGAGGTGAGATCATGCCTTCGCCTCGACAAACGCAGCTTGCGCAAATCGGATGCCCAGAGAGCGGATGGCCTCTTTGCCTCGCACGGTGAGGTCGCTTGTAAAGAGGAATTGGTTGCGGCTTTCCTGGACGTACGCTTTGAGCCGGTAATGGGTGCCCCAGGGCTTTTCCGCGACGATCACCGTGACGGGAGAGTCCGGCTTTCGGTACGGGCTGGTGCCCGCGGCTTCGGCCAGACGTTTGCGCACGAGCGCGGCGTCGTGGTCGGGGTGCAGGTGGAAGTCGGCCACGCACAAGAGGTGGCGGTTGCCGCTGCTGGCGTTGAAAATGCTGGTCGTCCAAAGCCGCGTGTGAGGGATGATGACTTCCGTGTCGTCTGGGGTGACGATCGTCGCGGCCCTCGGCCCGATCGACTTGACTTCTCCGTAGACGCCGTCGACCTCGATCCAGTCGCCCGGCTGGTAGGTGTTTTCAAGGACGGTCACGAGCCCCGCCACGAGGCTGCTGCCGTAGTCCTTGAGCGCGAACGCCAATGTCACAGCGGCGCTGGCCACCAGCGTGACGACATTGCGGAAGGTGGGCTGCACCAGAATGGGGACGATGAGAACCGCTGCGGCCAAGCCGATCAGAAGGCGCACGAGCGGAAGGGCCCGCAGGACCAAAAGGCGCAATCGCGGAGGAACGCGCTTGGCGAACTGAAGGATCAGCCCCCGGATGACGAAGACGGTGATCTGCGCGGCAACGAGGATACCGAGGATGAGGAGGGCGTCTTGCCAGACCAGCTTGCGCAAGATGCCCCACGCGGTGAAGTTTTCGCTGATCAGAGGATGGTCTCCATCGTAATATTTTATTATGGCATGGTGCCAAAAAGTTGTCGACCGAAGATTCATGCGCAGAAGGGGGGCGGAAAACATGCGGGTGCCCTGCTCTTGGGGGTAGGAGGGCGGGGCGGGATCTTCCAACTTTTCCGCAGGACGTTTTACGCCCGCAACCCTTGACTATCTGCTAGCGATAGATGTCGCGGCGGTGGCCGAGGTCGATCACAAGTACCACGAGTTCGCGCTTGTAGACCTGGAAAATAACCCGGTAGCTCCCCACCCGGTGGGAATAGAGCCCCTTGAACTCCCCCTTGAGAGGTTTGCCTTGATAGGGATTGCGGGTCAGGTCGTCGAGGGCCTGCAGAACCCTGCTGCAAAGGGCGGGTTCGCGCCTCCTCAACAGTTCAAGGACAGCCTTCGACCGCGCCGTGAAGGTGAGTTTATAGCTTGGCAAGACGGCGCTTGATTTGCTCCCAGGAATAGATCCTCCCCTTGCGGATATCCTCGAGGCCTTGGCGAATGCCTGCCATGGCCTCGGGATCGGAGAGGATGTCGAGGGTCTCGATCAGGGACTCGTAGTCATCGATGCCGAGGATGACGGCCACGGGTTTTCCCCGCTTCGTGACGACGAAACGGTCGAGCTTGCCATCGATGCGCTCCACGACTTTGGGCAGTTGGGGCCGCAGATCCTTGAGTGAAATGTGGTGAACCATCTCAGCGCCTCCTGCCAAGAAGTATACACTATTTTGTATACTTTGGGGAGGGGCCGGGACTGTGTTTCTTGCGCCCTGCGCAGACGGGCTGCCCACGGGATCCCGCATCAGTTGCGTTCGGGCATGGGCGGCAGGCTGCCGTCCATCAACATCATGATGATGAACATGCCGATCCCGATGGCCTGGGGCGTATGGACCCATTGAGCCAGCTTGAAGATGCCTTCCTCTGTGAAAACCCAGGGAGGGTCCGGCTTTGCATTGACCTTCTTCAGGCAGCCGCATGGGCAGCGAAGCCCCCGCTTCTCTTTGGCGGTGATCTGGAAGCCCGCGGCCTCTGAAAAATCGCCCCTGTTGCGCTGGATGTGCTCCTGGAAAGTCTCTACCGAGGTCCCGAAGAAGCCAGCCAAGTGCTCGTCCAGGACCGTCTTGTGGCCCCGCACGATGAAGACCGGCAACTCAAGCAGCGCCGAAGCTTGCTCCTCGCGGGTGGGTGGCCTTTTGAAGATTTGGGTGAACATGGAACGCCCTCCTTTGGGTGAATCCCATCGGAGGGGCAATGGGTGGGTTTATTCGCGGGCCAACGTTGTGATGCGGGTGCCGCCCCGCCTTGATATTCCAAAATGGAACATCAAGTTTTTGAGTTCTTTGGCGCTCAGAGGATTTATAGATTGTACAATATTTTATTGCTGAATATTAACGTCTTCGGGCTCCGATGTCAAGTCTTGGGTAGCCGGGGCTTTGCTAACGGCAGCCGGAGGGCGGACAGGGGTTGCAGAGCAGCGGAAATTGCGCCCGCTCGCTGTATTTCGACTTGGCGAAGAGGCGCTTGAGCGCGCTCAAAGCGTCGGGCGCAAGAAAGTCGGCCGGGCAGACGGGTTTGCCCTCTGTGGACGGGGCCCCGGCGGCATGCAGCGCTTTCTTGCGGATGCCGAAATGCAGCGAGCCCACCTCTTGCTTCGTGCGCTCGTGCCCTGACAAGGCGTATTGCGCAAGGACCTGCCCTGCCCGGACCGTGTCGCCCTTCTTGACACGGATGTTCTTGAGGGCGCCGGTGTACTCGGTGTCGAAAAGCGCATTCCGGCTGGCATGGCCGATCGAGACCGTGTGGTAATCGTAATGGCCGGCCGTCCCCACAAATCCCACCGAGCCGTCGGCCGCCGCCAGGACGGAGGTCCCCTCCGGGGCTTCAAAATCAATGCCGGGATGCCCCTCAGGGTGATCGCCGCCCCGCACGCCGAACGGCCAGAGCCCGATGAGCTGAAAAACCACGTCCGACTCCTGGACCGGCAGGACGAACTGCACTTCGGCGGGAAGGTCATCGGTCTCGGCGGAGCCCAGGGGCACGATAAGCAGCGCCGCAAGACACCCGATGAATGCGCGCAGGCCCAGAAGGCGTTTCATGGGCGGGTGACGGCCGCCAGGAGCTCGGAGTTCGTGGGGTATTTGCCGAGCAGGCCCACCAGCATTTCAGCCGCGTCCACTTCCTTGAGATTGGCCAGGCCGGTGCGCAGCTTGCGCAGGCCCTTGAGCTCGTCGGGCGTGAGCAGCAGCGCCTCCTTTCGCGTGCCTGTCTTGTTGATCGCGATGGCAGGGTAAATGCGGCGGTTGGAAATCTCGCGCGAGAGCACGATCTCCATGTTGCCCGTGCCCTTGAACTCCTGGAAGATCACCTCGTCCATGAGACTGTCCGTGTTGATGAGGATGGTGGCGAGGATGCCCAGGGACCCGCCGTGCTCGATCTTGCGGGCTGAGCCGAAGATGCGGCGCGGCACTTCCAGCGCCCGGGCGTCGACGCCGCCGGAAAGCGTGCGCCCCTGCCCTCGCGTTTCGCTGTTGTGCACGCGTGCCAGGCGCGTCAGGGAATCGAGCAGAATCATGACGTCCTTGCCGGAATCGACCTCGCGGTAGGCCTCAGCCATGAGCTGGTTGGCGACGCGGACATGGTGCTCGTAGGGTTGGTCCAGGGAAGACCAGCGCACATCCGCCTTGGCGCTGCGGCGAAAGTCAGTGGCTTCCTCGGGGCGCTCGTCGATCAGCAGGCAGTAAATCTTGATCGAGGGCTCCGCCTTTGAGATGGCTTCGCAGAGGTGCTTGAGGATCGTGGTCTTGCCGGAGCCCGGTGGCGCGACAATGAGCCCGCGCTGTCCCCTGCCGATGGGGCAGAAGAGATCCATGGCGCGCATGTCGTGCTCGGAGGAGCCGGCTTCCAGGCGGATGCGGGGCGAGGGATCGATCGAGGTGAGGGAAAAAAAATGGCGCTCGGCCTCATCCGCCCGGTGGGCTGTTGCGGCCGGGGCGGGTCTGCGATGATGATGCGGGCGTCCCGGGTGTGGGCGTCCCGGATGCGGGCCTCCCGGATGCGGGCGTCCCGGATGTGGGCGTCCTGATTGCGGGCGCCCCGGGTGGGAGCGCCTTGGGTGCGGGCGGTGCGGGATCATTCCTCTCGGATGAGGGCCTTTGCTTTTTGAAGGATGTACTGGGGCACGAGCGGCAGGTGGTGATCTTGCTTGGCGTGCTCAACGATCTTCTTCATCAATTCCTCTTCGGACTCCGCGCGGCCGACCCAGTCGCAATTGATGCCGCCGTCTCTGCAGGCGATCACTTTAGCCATGTCCCCTCCCCTTGGGATTTGAACACCCAGTCCGTATATCGGCTTAAAGTCAGGCGTTCTTTCCTTCGAGGAAGGAGCGGAGCATCCAGGCCATCTTTTCGTGCTTTTCCATGAGGCCGGTGAGGAAATCGCTTGTGCCTGCGTCGTGGTGGGGACCGGCGCAGGTATCGACGTGTGCGCGCAGCGTGCGGATGAGGGCCTCGTGATCGCTCAGGAGGGCCTGGAGCATCTTGCGGGCGCCCTGCAGGCGGCCCGGTGTCTCCTTCAAGCGCGCGTGCTTCAGGAACTCGGCCAGGGAGCCCAGGGACGGCCCGCCCAGCGAGCGGGCGCGTTCGGCCACCTCATCGACACTGTCATCCAGCTCCTCGTACTGCGCCTCGAAGAACTTGTGCAGGTCGTTGAAATGCGGGCCCGTGACGTTCCAATGGAAGTTGCGCGTCTTGGTGTACAGCACGTACTCGTCCGCGACCACTTGGTGGAGGATCGCGACGACGGAGGACCTTGCCTTGTCTGAGAGTGCGATGTCGACCTTCATGCACACATTCTACAACCCGGCACCCTGAAATGCCACTCCCATACAAAAGGTACCAGGTACCTTTTGTTATTGGGCGGACAGCGGGGCGACGGGAAGCAGGAGGTC
>CAZPNG010000251.1:0-3351 GCA_964587845.1 uncultured bacterium
CACCGGGCAGCCGCGGGATTTCAAACGACTCATTGAGACGAAGTTCCATGTCCGTCAGCCACGACAGCGCGTACCCCATGATGGCGTTCTGGAACAGCGGCTCTTCAAGGGCAAGGACGAACATCACGGCGTGTTCGGGCGCGGCTTCAGCGCCCACGAAGATCACGGGGCGGATGTCGGGTAGGATAACCATGCGGTATTCGCCCCCAGGCGCCAGGTAAAACCACCCCACAAGGTGGGGAACGGCGGTGAAAAGGACCGGCGCAGCCAAAAAGATCAGGGCCGCAGCCACGAAATGTCCAGCCCAGAGAGTCAAGACCGCGCCGATCAGGCCGCCTCCCAGGAGGAGCCACAGCCCGCGGCGCAAAAGGCCCCAGCCGTTGAACGCCACGTGGCCCGCAAAGCGCCAATCGGACGGCATGATCGAAACCGACAGGGCCCGCCGCGTGCGCTCGAGCCACGCTTGGCGGTCAGGTTCCGTTTTGAGATAGGGAGGCACGAATCTGGGCAGAATCTTCGCCAAGGCCGCGTCGATTCCAAGACGGATGCGCTTCTCATGCAAAGCTCGTTCCCATGGCCACAATTTGGACAGGTCCGGACCGCCCGCGGCGCGCATGGGGCTTTGGCGCATGCCGGCCGTCTGGCCCGGCTCGGCGCCCTGCAACATGTGTGAAAAGAGCACATCGTGGCGGTCCCTCTTATACTGATGCTTCGGGTCCTTGCGGTTCACCAAGGTTTCCAAGGATTCCTCTCCTTGGCTTCCGTCCTCCAGGATAATCCCCGCCGAGTCCAGCCCGACCCATTTGACACGGCCCACGCTCACCATCTGTTCCATTCCCTCTCTCAAGCTTTCATCGGCCAGCTCGATGACCTTGTTCCGCACAGCATTTGAGTTTGCCAGTGCTTGCTTAATCCCGTTCATCTTGGGGCGGTAAGCGGCCAGGACCTTGCGGCCTCCTTTTTCCATTCTTTGAGTAACCAGCGCTTTATCGCGCGCCGAGAGCGGAATGACCTGGCTTGCTTCCACGATCTCCCTGCCGCTCTTCTTGTTCTTGGACACCTTGACGCCTTTGGCGTGAATCTGGGCGGTGGCCTCGGCGATCATGCGCGGAATGATGCGGGCCGCAATCTTCTGCGCCGGCGTCATCCCCTCGACATGGGTCTCCTCGTAAATCACCACCACGTAATCCCCGTTTCCATTGAGCTCGATCACGTTAATGCCTATGCCTTGGGACGCCCACCAGTTAATGACGTCCTGAATGTTCTTCGGGGTGACGCGAAGAGCAGCCGCCGGGGCTTGGGGCGTTTCAGCTGCGGGCGCCTGTTTGGGAGGAGCCGCCACGTCTTTGGGTCTTGCAGAAGGCCGCTTCGGCTCCGCGCGTGGTGCGGCCGGTCCACTTTCTTTTGGAGTCACGGGCGCCGGCACAACGGCGGGCCGGGCGGGCGGCTGCGCTTCAGGTCTGCGGTCCAGCGGGGCAGGCAGCGGCTGCGGCCTCGTGGGAACCGTGGGAACATCGACTGGAACGGCGGGCTCCACGCGCGGCTGCACAACCGCGGGCGGAGTTTGCTCCTGCGCCTCAGGCCGCTCGACAATGGGGAAATTCGTGTTGAAGAAATGGCTGTGGCGCTTGCCGTCCGGCCCGGTTTTGGCGCGGTCCACAAGCACGAAGAAATCTTTTGCGCCGCCGTCGATGGGAATGGGCGGTCCGGGCATCCGGCGGGCAAAGCCGAAGGGCGGACGCTCCTGGCCCTTGTACGTTCCCGCGATACTGATGACCCGCTGCCAGACGGCGTTCTGGGTGGAGTTTCCTCCGACGAGGATTAGAAGGCGCACGCCGCTTCCCTGAAGATTCTGGCCGAGCGCATGAAGCCGGTCAATCGCGCCCGGGTCGGTTCCCTGGACCACGGCCACCAGCCGGTGCTCGGCCGTGCCATAGAGCGAACTCACGTCCTTGTTGCCCTGGATGCCGGCTTCGAAGGCCGGCAGAGATTGCGCGGGCGAGCCGCCGCGCTTCGCGATCTCGCCGCTGTCGAGCTCGACTTCCAGATTGCCGAGCCGCAGGAGAAAGACGGGCTTGCGCGGCGCCTCGGGCACCGCAGGCCGGCCCGGAAGATCGGCGGGCGGCGGACCCACGGGCCGGGTCGCTGGAACTGAACCCTTGGGAGATGAGATGTCATCAAACAACGACGGGGACAGTGGGAGCGGCTGGGACTCCTTCGGTCGACTCAAATCCGCAGTCCCGGACTCCGCAGGGCTCTCGAAGACCTCCGGCTGAGCTGGTTCCTCGGCCGGGCGTGATGGCGGCTCCGCGTCGGCATCCTGAGCAGCGGAACCCTTGGCCTTGGGAGGTTCGGCGTCGGTCCCCTTCTTGGGATCCGGCTCTCTCCTCGAGAAGTACCTCTGCACGTCGCGGACCTGCGCATCGATGGTTTCCTGAGCTATCCTCTGCTCGAACGGCGTGAGCGTGCGAACCCGGCCGGCCAGCTCGCCCACAACCTCGCGAACCCTGTCGGCCTTTCCGAAGGCTTCCCCGCGCGGCAGCTCGTAGCCCGCAATCGGCACGCGCATGATCCCAGGAGCTGAGCCCTTCAGTTTCTCCTGCTCCTCGACGGCTTCAAAGATGGCCAGCCACTGCTGGCCGGAGGGCCAGCGCGGATCGTCCATCCCGTCCCGGCGAAGGCGCAGCGCATGGACCAGTCTCTGCTGCTCAAGGGGCGTCTGCTCTTCGATCTGAAAGACCACGATGAAGCTGCGGCCCGCGGCCCGAATGACCGAGACGGAGCCGTCAGGAAAGAAACCGCTCAAGTCCTCGCCGACCGCCTTGTCATCGAGGACCTTCAAAAACTTCTCAAAGGAGCTTTCAAACGACTTTGCCAGGTTGTCACGGCCGTCTCCCACCAACTCCTGAGGAGGCGTCTCGGGAACTTCCGGCTCGAGAACGGGCTCCTCAACGGATTGCGTCTGTTGCGAAAGCATTTCGCGGTGCACCATGACGCCAATGCCGACGACGGCCGCCAGCGCCGTGCCTGCAAGGATGGTGAGCCAGAGGGCTACTTTCACCCACCGGCTGCCCTGTCTGCGGCGCGCATCCCGCACGGGGACCACCTTGGCGGGAGCCACGGGAAGTCTCGCCGCAGTCGCGGCGGGCCTCGCCGAGACCTTTATGACTTGCGCGGCTGTGGCTGCAGCCGTCTTCGCCGCGGGGGGCGCAACCGGCTGCGGCGCTTGAAACTTTCTCACCCGGTCAATCTCGCCCGCCGTCGTCTCCGTTCCCCCGAGCCAATTGATGGCGTCGAGGATAAGCTTGGTTTCATCGTCGCGCACGAGCCACTGGATCCTGCGCATGCCGT
>CAZPNG010000252.1:0-3186 GCA_964587845.1 uncultured bacterium
TCCTGCCAAGCCGCAGCGTACTTGGCGGGACCAATTGCGCGGCGACATCGACGCGGGCAAGCACGAGGACGTCAAGGGTCAAGAGGAGTTTGTTCAAATCCTGGAGGTCTCAGGCAACTTCATGGACCTCATCGATCCCCAGGTGTGGAAGGTCTTGCTGGATTTGCCGGACCGAATGACGGAGCGGGAAGTCATCCAGGAGATTCAGCGGCTCGTGCGCATGAACGTGCCGGGTAAAGTGGATCCCGCCACGGTCGACGCCCGCGTGAAACGGGATCTTGAGCGCTCGCACGCCGCGGTGTACCTCAATTCGCTGGCGCTTGGCCTGGCGAAGAGCTACGTCGAAGTCTTGTCCGGCATGCAAAACGATACGATCAAGAAGCAGTCTGCGAAGTTGCTCATCGATTTTTATAACGCCATCTTCGTTGAAGTGGCAGCCGGGCGCTTGAAGCTGGATCCTACGAGCCTTTCATTCCTCACCGATCAGCAGTTCGTGGGAACGATGACTTCCCAGCGCCAGGGCGCTGACTTGGACCGCCTGGCGCTCGACACGGGCAAGTTTTCCCAGGACTCCCGGCAGGCGGCCGCGCAGTATCTCGCGCGCAAGCACAAGGGCCACACGACCGTCTTCCAACTCGCGGACGTGAGCGCGCTCGCGTTTTCGTTCCTGCGCCAAATGGATGCCGATGAGTTTCGCCCGCGGCCGGACATCCGCACCTTTGTCTCGCGGCTTCTGGAACGCCACGACCGCATCGAGGACTACGAGCGCCGGCACCCCAGTCTTTTCGACTACGGTGCCCACGAGTCCGTACTGGACTATGAGAAGGAGCTGCGCAAGATCGTCCGGCGGAGCCAGGCGGCCGAGGGGGGCTTCGGCCCGAGTGACTCAGACAAATTGCTGCCGGAGGTCGAGCAGGCGATTCAAAAAGACGTCGCTCAATATGCGCAGTACCTCGAGTCGCGCGAGGCCAAGCGCAGCCGGGTCTTGTCGCTCGCCCTGTCGATGGAGTTTCCGGGCTATGACAAGCGCGCGATCCCGATGCCCCAGACGGAGCGTTTCCTGGACGGCTTGCTGCGGGTGCGCAAGCTCTTCCGCGAAGGCGTGGTGGACGTGTCCAAGGGCGCCTGGGAGGAGATCTTCAAGACCCTCTCCCTTGAGCGCAGGCGCGAGATGGCGATTGCGCGCTCCCGCGCGGAGATGGAATCCGGCTGGAGCGGGCCCAAGCATCTTAGTCCGCACGTCAACTCCAAGGTCCTGGAGCAGTACCGCGAGGGCTTGTGGAATTACTTCCACGAGGATTTCTTCCGGCCAGGCAGTCTCTCCGGCATCATGTTCTTCCTCTTTGACACGGGTGTGGAGAACCCGGATGACATTGAACTCGTGCTGCGCGACATGTCGCAGCTCGACCGCATTGCAAAGCGTTACTGGCACCCGCTGTCCGGAAGCGAACTCTTAAACGAAGTGCAGGAAGTTTTGGCGCGCACCGAAGAAGTCGCCAAACGCAACCCACGCCTCTCGCGCACTCAGGCTCACTACCTGGCGCTGGAACAGACGATGGAGGCGATCGAGTACGTGGGCCGCGCCGAAAAGGTGCACCTTGTGGCTGCGGACCGCCTGCGCAGTGAAGAGGCCGCGCGCCTGAAAACCGAAACCAAGCGGGAGACAGCCGAGACGCTCATTCAATCCGCGGGCCTGGAGCCGGCCTCTTACAGCCCCGTGGAGGTCTTCAAGAACCTGGGGCTTCTGGATCGCGTGGAGCGCGAGCGGCTGGAGACCTTGGTTCAGGAGGTGCGGCGCCGCGAGCCCGCGTGGACCGACGACCAGGTCTTTCAGGAAGCCAAGCGGCAAGCTGCGCAAATCGCCTGGGAGCGCGCGCGGGAACTTTCTCGCGCCGAGAAGGAGGCCCTGGAACGCGAGTCGATCGACCGGCGGTGGATCGAGCGCGAGCAAGCGCAGATGGCCGCTCTTGTTCCCGGTGCGCCGGTCGATGACACCCGGGTGCTGGGCCTGGGCCACTGGCGCTTATTGAGGGCGTTCATCGAACGATCCAAGGAATCGAGCGACAACTTGTCGCGGCGCTGGCCGGCTCTGAATTTCAAACATCCCCTGGGGCTTTCGGACGTGTCCCGCTTGAGGGTCTTGGCGCGCGATCTCAAGAACCCAGCAGCGCGCGGCGCGTTTTTCCAGACCGTCAAGGACGGAGTGCTGGCGATCGACGGCTTGAGGTTGGGCGCCGGCGGCACGGTCCACCTAGACCGGGTGAGGATCTCGGTGAACGACCATGAGTTTTCTCTCGATGAGATTGTGAACAATGATCCTCAAAAGTCTCAGGTGGCATGGCTCGATGAGATTGATGCGCAACTCAAAAAGGACCCGGCCTCGGTGGACAAGTGGGTCGCCGAGCTGGCTCAGGACGCAGCCCAACCCGGCAGCGTGATCCTGTCCGAGCAGGCGCTGCGGCTGCGCAGCCTCATGCTGCTGACCCTGGAGCGCCAGCTTTCGGCAAGCGGGCGGAGGACGACCGAATTTGAGGACGTCAAGGCCAAGCTGGAGCTTCGCGGGGCGTTGGTGAGCGACTATCTGGAAACGCTGCGCCGGCTTGCGGTCCTGGTCAACGACCTGGCGCGCCAAAGCGGCTTCGCGGACGAGCTCACGCAGGAGAAGTGGAAAGCTTTTCTCGACTCATTTTTCGGCGCCAGTGAACACCCCGAACTGCAGGCCTCCGGTTCGGTTCAAGACATTCTGGCCGAGCAGATTAGCGCTGTGGCGGACATCGCAGACCGCGCCGAGGTGCTGTTCAACGACGCCGACGGCCGCGCGCAGTGGAAGCGGCTGGGCCGGGCCATTGAGCTCGTGGATCAGCTCGCCGCGCTTCAGAAGCAGAAGACTGAGGAAGAAATTAAGGCCCGCGAATCGCGCGCCCGAGAGATCCAAGACGCCATGACGCGCACGGCGCGGCAAGATGCAGCGCTCAAGCGCCACGAGCGTGTCGTGCAGAAGCAAGCCCTGAAGGCCCGCACCCAGGCGCGCGCCGAGCTCTCGACGCTTCTCGCGGGCGACCGCTATTTGCAGGGCCTGGAAGGCGAGCGCAAGCCCCTCACCGGGCATCTCTCGGAGGTGTCCGTGGCGTACGGCAAGGACTACATTCCGCGCCATCACTTGACTTACAGCCAGTTTGAAGACCG
>CAZPNG010000253.1:0-2760 GCA_964587845.1 uncultured bacterium
GTGGACTTCGGGCCCGAGGCGGAGTTCTTCCTGTTCAACGATGTGCGTTTCGACCAGAACGAGAACAGCGGCTACTTGTATATTGATTCGGTCGAGGGGGACTGGAACACCGGCAAGGATGAGAAGCCCAATTTGGGCTACAAGTCCCGGTACAAGGAAGGCTACTTCCCGGTGCCGCCGCATGACACGATGCAGGATCTCCGCAGCGAGATCATCCTGGAGCTGAGGCGCATGGGCGTTCCCGTGGAAGTGCATCACCACGAGGTGGCCACCGCAGGCCAGAACGAGATCGACATGCGGTTCCAGAGCCTCACGAGGATGGCCGACAGCGTGATGATCTACAAGTACGTGGTCAAAAACGTTGCGCGCCGTTACAACAAGACGGCCACCTTCATGCCGAAGCCCATCTTCAAGGACAACGGTTCCGGCATGCACTGCCACCAGAGCCTCTGGAAAGATGGCAAGCCCCTTTTCTACGATAAAAACGGCTACGCGCTGATTTCCGAGATGTGCAAGTACTACATCGGCGGGCTTCTCAAGCACGCCCATGCGCTGATGGCGTTCTGCGCTCCCACGACGAACAGCTACAAGCGCCTGGTGCCGGGTTATGAAGCGCCGGTGAACCTCGTGTACTCCGCGCGCAACCGCTCGGCGGCTTGCCGCATCCCGATGTACTCCAACAACCCGAGGGCGCGGCGCATCGAGTTCCGTTCGCCCGACCCGAGCGCGAACCCGTACCTGGCGTTCGCGGCCATGTTGATGGCCGGGCTGGACGGCATCCAGAACAAGATCGACCCAGGGCAGCCGCTCGACAAGAACATTTACGAGCTGACGCCCGAGGAAGCCAAGAAGGTGAAGTCGGTTCCCGGGTCGTTGGAGCAGTCGCTGGACGCACTTGAGAAGGACCACGAGTTTTTGCTCAAGGGCGACGTCTTCACCAAGGACGTGATCGAGACCTGGCTGGAGTACAAGAGGATAGAAATCGACGAGATGCGCATTCGGCCGCATCCCTACGAGTTCCACCTGTACTTCGATATTTAAATGAGCACATGACTTACGCGATCCCGCGGTAGCGGGAGCGTAAGTCATGGTGCGAATTTATCCCGAGGCGCTCGATGCGCCGAGGGATCTCAGACAAAACTTACGCGATCCCGCGGGCAGCGGGAGCGTAAGTCATGGTGCGAATTTACCCCTCGGCGCCGAAGGCGCCGAGGAGTCTCAGCAAAAGGCCTGGAGCCCCACAAGGGTTCCAGGCCTTCTTGTTTGTTCCGGAAACTCGCCCGCCGATGGGCAACGAGCGGCTAGGGGAGCACCTTCGTCTTCGAGCACTCTTGGCCGTCCATCCTGAATCCCTCTGCAACCTTGGTCTTCGGGCAATCATTGCCGTTCATCCTGAACGGCTTCACTGGCCCGCTCGGCGGCTCGGTCTGTCCTGACCGATCCTCCTCGCTCATGCCCTCAGACAAGGTTGCAGAGCGATTCAGAGTGAGCGGCCCTGTGCGCTTGAAGACGAGGGTGCCACGCCAGCTGCTCGATCTTAACTTGAAGGGGTGCTTCGGTCAGACCGCTTGGGGATCTGCGACGGGGTGGCGGTTGAGGAGCTTAAGGACGACCTCGGCGCCGCGCTGGGAGGCGCCCGGGGGGCCGAGCTTGGCGCGCACCTCGGCGAAGGCGTTGGCCATGGCGGTCTGCTTGCGAGAATCCGAAAGGTGATTCAGAAGAGCTCGGGCCACGAGGGGCGGCCAGGCCGCGTATTGCAGGAATTCCGGCACGACCTTGCGGCCCGCCACCACGTTGACGAGGCCGATGTAGGGGATTCGGATGAGGAGCCACGCGAGTAGGGCGGTGAGGAACCCGGTCTTGTAGAGAATGAAGAAGGGCGTGCCCACGAGAGCGGCTTCGAGCGTGGCGGTGCCCGAGGCGACGAGCGCGAAGTCCGCCACGGCCAGCACGTCTCGCGAACGGCCGTCCACCAAGGTCACGGCGAGGTCGGGGGTCCGGGCGAGGAGTTCACGGTAGAGGGCCGGGTCCAGGCCCGGCGAGGCGGCGGCCACGAATGCGAGATCGGGGCGGCTCTTTCGGGCGCGCCTGGCCGTTTGGAGCATGAGCGGGAAAATCCGAGAGACTTCCTTGGGTCTTGAGCCGGGCAGGAGGGCCACGAGAGCGGCGTCACTCACGATGCCGAACTCGCGGCGCAGGCCCGCGCGGTCCGCGCTCCGGGAGGCCTCATCCACCATCGGGTGGCCCACCCATGTGACGGCCAGGCCGGTTCCGCTGTAGACGGCGGGCTCGAAGGGAAGAATGGCCAAGAGATGGTCCACCGCGCGGGCGATCGCGCGCTTGCGCCGCCCCCCCCAGGCCCAGATCTGCGGTGAAACGTAATAAATCACCGGGATGTCGGGCGCGCGCCGCTTGAGCGCCTTGGCGAGCCGCACATGAAAGCCCGGGAAGTCCACCAGGATCACGGCGGCGGGGCGGGTTTTGCAGATCAGGTCCAGGGCGTCGTGGAAGATGGCGCGGTAGCGCCCGTAGTTGCGAAGCACGTCGCCCAGGCCCAGCGATGAGAAAGCCAGCATGTCGGAGCGCAGATCGACCCCCGCGCCCCGCATCTCCGGCCCGCCCAGGCCGAAGAACTCGAGGTCGCCCACCGCGTGCTTAAGCTCTTCCACCAGCTGGCGGGCCCAGTGGTCGCCGGAGGATTCCCCGGCGCTGATCCAGATGAGGCGGGACATGGATCGGCTAGACGACTGCAAGATGCTT
>CAZPNG010000254.1:0-3219 GCA_964587845.1 uncultured bacterium
CCGAGGTCAGATTGCCTGACGTGATTGCCGCGGGCGGCCGCGGCCATGCGCGGTTGACCTGTGAGTCCCGGCCCTTCCGCAAGAAGGAGAAACCGTGGCTTCGGATCCACGAGGACGGGGGCACGCGCTCAGTGGAAGTCACCGGTTTCCGCTGGCTTGAGTGAGGAGGGGCGATGGAAGAGGGAGAGAACAAAACGGGCGGCGAGCAGAAAAACCGGCGCTCTCCTGAGCCGGAATTCTTCGACGAGCTGACCGAGCCGCAAAATGCCTGGTTCTCAGTTCTGGATTTCCTGGGAAAGGGCTGGGTTCGCTGGACCGCTGTTTTGGTTCTCCCCGTGGCTCTTGCGGCGGTTGTCTTCCGGCCCCGGCCAAGGCAGGCAAGAGTGAGACCCGATGTGCGCCGTGAGGAGAAACGCGAGGTGATTACGAGGGCCATGATCGACCGGGCCATTGAGCTTTCGGCCAAGGAGAAAAGAGAGGCCGTTCCCACCCCGCGGCAGAGGGTGGGCGGGGAGAAGAGGAAATTCGATGCCGGCATGGCAGTTTACCTCCCTGAGAAGCAGATCGACCTGCCGTCTTCAGCTCGAAGCCTGCGCCCGGATCGTGAGGATTTGAAGCTCGGCCTTCCATCAGGAACAAAGGTGCCCGCGCTCCTGTCGAGCAGGGTGTTCAGCTTCAACGTGGCGGCCCCCGTGCTCGCTCTTGTGGCGAAAGACTTCGCGTGGCAGGGCAGGACCGTCATCCCGAAGGACTCGCGGTTTTTCGGGGAGGCGGGCGTTCTGAAATCCATCGACCGGATCAACGTCACGTTCGACCTTTTGATTTTCCCGGACGGCCGCGAAATACGAGTGCGCGCCATGGCTTTGTCTGAAGATGGTTCGAGCGGCGTAAAGGGCAAGATCGAGAAACACGGGGATGTGAAGGTCCTCAAGGCCATTGGTGAGACCCTTCTTGCCGGGTCGAGCCTTTTCGTCGGCGGAGGAAGGCGCAATCCGTACAGTCTGGAGGATCAGCTCCGCATGAACCTGGCTCAGAACCTCACGGACCAAGCCGGGCAGGACCTGCGGAGCATCAGGGTGGACAAGTCCGTCACGGTCGAGGCCTATACTCCGATTCAGGTGATTCTGTTGGAACCCGTTTGAGAGGAGGTGAAGACATTGGACAGGAAAAGAAGTTTCAGGGAAAGGGAGAAAGTTCATGTGATGCCGGCCCGCGACGGCGAGGAGCTGCGCTTCTGCGTCGTTGAAGTCGGCGGAAAGCTGCGCGCGGACATCCGCTACTTTGCCGAGGGCGAGAAGGGGATCTTCCCGACGAGCCGGGGCATTCTCGTGGACCCCGCCAAGTTCGGCGATTTCCGCGAGGGCGTCGAGAAGCTCTCCGAACGGCTGGCAAAGAAATAACGGGAGTTACGCGGGGCCGGTCTGCCGGCTTGCGGGCTTCCCGAACGGCCACACTTTGGCAAGGACGGCGCCGATGTTCCTGGTCGATCACCCACCGGGTTCCTATGTTCGCGTTCTCATCGAACGCGTCAGGGCGGAGCGCGAAAAACTGGGGCAGGAGCCGCAGGAGATCCTCCAGCGGCTCCTGTATCTCAGGCCGTTCTCAAGGGCAAAAGAGTTCCTGGACTCAGGTCACGATGAGTGATTCGGTGGAAGGAGATTCGATCGGAAACAGAATCGTTGTGATCCGCGGCCGCCGGGTCCTGCTCGACAGGCACCTCGCGGAGCTCTACGGGGTTGAAACCCGCGTTCTGAACCAGGCGGTTCGAAGGAACCGGGAAAGATTCCCCGCAGACTTCCTTCTGAATCTGAGCCGGGAGGAAATCCTGAGGGTATCACAATCGGTGATATCCTTGAAATTTGCCAACAACGTGTTTGCTTTCACGGAGCAGGGGGTCGCGATGCTCTCGTCCGTGCTCGGCAGCGACCGGGCGATCCAGGTCAACATCGCCATCATGCGGGCGTTTGTCCGTCAGAGAGAGATGGCTTCCGCGCACAGGGAGCTGGCCATGCGGCTGGGTCAGCTCGAGTCGAACGTCGGGGAACATGGCCGGGAGATCCGGGGTATTTTCGAAGCGATCCGGCGCCTGATGGCGCTTCCCGAGAAGCCGAAGCGCCAGATCGGATTCCATCCGCAGGTTCTCAAAACACCGGGATGACGGGCGGGTCACTATGACAGAGCAGAAGTCGGTCCTCAACATCAGGGATGCAGCGCAGTGCCTCGGTGTGAGCGTCAATACGCTCTACTCGTGGGTCAACCAGCGCAAGATCGAGTACATCAAGGTGGGGCGGCTCGTCAAGTTCAAACAGGCTTCCCTGGATAGGTATCTAAGCGAGCGGACGGTTGCGCCGCGGGAGTTGTGATTTTTTTGATTGACAAAGTTGGCAAAGTTAGTAATCTAGGCGTGTTCCCATGAATCGCCAGAAAAAGTTCTACGTAAGGGACATTGTGCAAACTCTGGGGGTTCCCAGGAGCACTTACTACAACTGGGAGAAGGCCGGGAAGGTTCCCAAGCCGCGGCGTGATCCCATGAGCAGATACCGCTACTGGACCAAAGAGGATCTCGAGCGCCTGCGGAAGCTTTGTGCTGGAGGGGCATAATTGTGAGCGTAAAATTAGACGAGGGCAGCGGGCGCTATCTTATCGATTACCGTGACGAATATGGGCGTCGCAAGAGGGAACGGATGCCTGCCGGCGAAACGCGGCAGTACGCGGAGTACATGCTCCGTAAGCGGAAAAACGAGGCTTTCAAAAGGCGGAAATCTCCCGAACTGGTCCAAGATGAACCTGTCCGCCTCGGGGAGTTTTGCGGCGTTTACCTTCGCGAGCACGCGCAGGTCGATCGCGCCCGGTCTTGGCGCAGCACGGACAGGCGTTATGTTCAGAACTTTAAGGACTTCTTCGGGGAGAATAAATATCTCCATGAGATCACACCACAGGACGTTCAACGGTACAAGTCACGGCGGCGGGAGCAAGTTTCGGGAGCGACGGTCAACCGTGAACTTTCGTGCCTGAGATGCATGTTTAATCGGGCCATCCGGTGGAAGAGAGGGCGCGTGCACGAAAATCCCGTGTCGGGGGTCAAATTCTACAAGGAGACTCCGCGCACGGACTATTTGGAGCCCGAGCAGCTTCAAAAATTGCTGGATGCCTGCGGTTCCGGCCAGTTGCGGGCGATCGTGTCGGTTGCGGCCCGGACCGGCATGCGTGCGGGCGAGA
>CAZPNG010000255.1:0-2569 GCA_964587845.1 uncultured bacterium
AGATCGTGGGATGGGAAAATCCCAAAGCCCAGATCAGTAAGATGCGCGTCATTTTTCTCCGTGATCGCGACGACCACGCCCGGGTGAAGACCCGTTTCGACGTGACCCGCTCCATTCTCGAGAGCGCGGGCGCTTCGGTGCGCGACGTGGAAGCGCGCCATCCAAGCCGCCTGGCGCGCGTGCTCGAGATGATCCACCTGGGCGACTACGTGAGCGTGTATCTGGCGCTCGCCTACGGGGTGGATCCCACGCCCGTACGGGTGATCGCGAAACTGAAGAACGCGCTGGCCGAGTCGTGACAGGGATTTATCTGTGCGCGGGCTATGCCACGCGCCTTTACCCGCTGACGCTTAAGTGCGCGAAGCCCTTGCTGCCCGTGGCGGACCGGCCGATCATGGAATACAGTCTCGCCAAGCTGCGGGCGGCCGTGTTCGGTCTGCGGCGCGTGGTGGTGGTGACGAACGATCTTTTTTTTGCGCAGTTCGAGGAGTGGCGGCGCACCCGGCGGTTCTCCTTCGAGGTGGTGCTCGTAAACGACGGCACGCGCTCCAACGACGAGCGCTTGGGCGCGATCCGGGACCTGGAAATGGCGCTCAAACAGACGCAGGCTAATGAGGACGTGGTGGTGTTGGCGGGCGACAACATCTTCGATTTTGACCTCAAGCCCTTCTTCGCGGGAGCCGCTCGCCGCAGCTCAGCGACGGTGGGCGTTTACGACGTCGGCGACCTGCAGCTGGCGAATCAGTATGGCCTTGTTGAGCTGGGGCCCGAAAACCGCATCGTGAAGTTTCTTGAAAAACCCAAGCGGCCCGAAACCACGCTGGCCAGCATGGGCTTGTATTACTTTCCGCGTGCTTGCCTGGCCGATCTGGGCGCCTATCTCGCCGAGGGCGGCAGGCCCGACGCGCCGGGTTATTTTGTGGACTGGTTGAGCCAAAAAAGGGAGGTCTACGCGCATGTCTTTCAAGGGATCTGGTTTGACATTGGAGACGCCGCGTCGTACGAGAAAGCCGATGAGCTCTTCCGTGCGGCCGACCGGCCTTAGAATGAGCGAACACGTTTTCACCTCCGAGTCGGTTTGCGAGGGGCATCCCGACAAGGTCTGCGACCAAGTCGCCGACGCCATCCTGGACGCCGTGCTCAAGCAGGACCCCATGGCCCGCGTGGCGTGCGAGTGCCTGGTGACCACGGGACTGCTGCTCATTGCCGGCGAGATCACCTCCCGGGCGACCGTGGACCACACCCAGGTGGCGCGCGACACGATTCGAGACATCGGCTACACCGACGCGCGCTTCGGCTTTGACTACAAGACCTGCGGCGTCTTGAACGCTCTTCAGCGCCAGTCGCCCGACATTGCGATGGGCGTGGACACCGGCGGCGCGGGCGATCAAGGCATGATGTTCGGCTACGCCACCGATGAGACGCCCGAGTTCATGCCGATGCCGATCCTGCTGGCGCACAAGCTGGCGCGCGAGCTGGCCCGGCTGCGCAAGAGCGGCAAGATCCCTTACCTTCGCCCCGACGGCAAGACCCAGGTTTCGGTCCGATATGACCAAGGGGCGCCCAAGGCGGTCGAGACAATCGTGGTGAGCGCGCAGCATGACGGCGAGGTGCCCATCAAGACCATTGAAAAGGATTTGCGCGCGCACCTCATTGCAAAAGTGGTGCCCGAGAAGTTCCTCGCCAAGAGCACGCGCGTTTTCGTGAACCCCACGGGCCGCTTCGAAATCGGCGGGCCGCACGGGGACACGGGTCTCACGGGCCGCAAGATCATCGTGGACACCTACGGCGGGATGGGCGCCCACGGCGGCGGGGCGCTGTCGGGCAAGGACGCCACCAAGGTGGACCGTTCGGCCTGCTACTTCGCCCGCTACGCGGCGAAAAACATCGTGGCGGCGGGCGTGGCCAAGCGCGTCGAGCTGCAGGTGGCTTACGCGATCGGCGTGGCCGAGCCGGTGTCGATCACGGTGGAAACCTTCGGCACCGGAGAGGTCAGTGATCAACTGATCGAGCGCGGCGTGCGGCGCATTTTCGATTTCCGGCCCAAGGCCATGATCGAGCACTTGAAGCTGCGCCGGCCCGTTTATCTTCCGACGGCAGCTTACGGGCACTTTGGGAGAAACGAAGAGGGTTTCACCTGGGAGCTCACCGACAAGGTGAACGAAATCCGCAAGGAGATTCGCTAATGGCGGCACACGACCTGAAAAATCCCGGCCTGGCCTCGAAGGGAAAGGGCCGAATCGAATGGGCGGCCCGCCACATGCCGGTGCTGGCTCTGATCGAGAAGCGTTTCAGGCGCGAGAGACCCTTGCGGGGCCTGCGCTTGGGCGCTTGCCTGCACGTGACGACCGAGACGGCGAACCTCATGCGGGTGCTGAAAGCGGGCGGCGCGGGCATTACGCTCTGCGCCTCCAACCCCTTGAGCACGCAGGATGATGTCGCCGCGTCCCTGGTTCGGCACGACGGCATCTCGGTCTTCGCGATCAAGGGCGAGGACAAGCACACTTACTACCGCCACATCCGCGAGACGCTGAAGCGCAAGCCGCACATCACGATGGATGACGGCGCG
>CAZPNG010000256.1:0-5290 GCA_964587845.1 uncultured bacterium
CCACTTCCCAGCAGGTATTCAGGAACGCGCCTTGGGGCGGGCCGCCCACGGCTTCGGACTCAAGGAGCGGGGCCTCTTTGAGAACGCGAACCGCCCCCCCCTGCTCAAGCTCTGCGCGCCCGCGCGCGATCCACGCCGCGCGATCGCCCAGGTTGGACCCGACCCCCACGTAAGCGATCGGCACGGTCAGCCGCCGGACAGCTTCGCCAGCCGCTCCACCCCCTCTTTCAGGCGGTCGGTCGGCACGGTGAGCGAGATGCGGAAGTAGCCCTCCCCGCTCGGCCCGAACCCGTTGCCCGGCGTCACAACCACGTGCGAGCGCGTGAGCGCCTGCTCGCAAAACGCCGCGGACTTCAGGCCGTGGGGCACCTGGACCCACAGATACAGGGAGGCCTTGGGCTTCGTCAGGTGATACCCCGCTTGCGCCAGGGCGGCCGCGGCCAGGTCGCGGCGCTTGGCGTACACGCCGAGCGTCTCGGCCAGCGCGCCGGCGCCGTGCTCGAGGGCTGCGATCGCCGCAACCTGAATGGCCTGGAAGATCCCCGAATCGATGTTGGCCTTGACCTTGGCGAGGTGGGCGATGAGGTCACGGTTCCCTGCCGCAAAGCCCACGCGCCAGCCCGTCATGTTGAAGGTCTTGGAGAGAGAATGAAACTCGATCCCCACCTCCCGGGCGCCGGGCACCGCCAGCAAGCTGGGGGCCCTGTAGCCGTCGAAGCACACCTCCACGTACGCCGCGTCCTGCGCCACGACGAAGCCGTGCTTTTGAGCCAGGCGCACGGCCTCCTCAAGCTGCCGGCTTGTGGCGCACGCGCCGGTCGGATTGTTGGGGTAGTTGAGGAACAGAAGCTTGGCGCGCTTCAGGTGCTTGGAGGAAAGGGCATGAAAGTCAGGAAAAAAACCGTTCTTCTCGAGCAACGGAAGCGAAACGACCTCGGCGCCCGCAAACCACGCGCCCGAGCGGTACGGCGGGTAACACGGATCGGGCACCAGCACGGTGTCACCGGGATTGACCACGGCCAGAGGCAGGTGGGCAATGCCCTCCTTGGACCCGATCAGTGGCAGAATCTCATTGGCTGGATCGAGGGACACACCGAAGCGGGCCTGGCAGTAGCGCGCAATGGCTTCCCGAAAGGCGGGCATCCCTGCGTCCAGGGCATAGCGGTGGTTGCGGGGATCGCGGGCCGCCTGGGCCAGCGCCTCCACGATGAAAGACGGCGTGGGCAGATCGGGGTCCCCCACGCCCAAGTCCACGACGTCCCGGCCCGAAGCCAGGAGCTCGCGTTTCTTGCGGTCGATCTCGGCAAACAAGTACGGAGGCAGCTTGCGCAGGCGCTCCGAAGGGGCAAACGGCATGGGGTCTCCCGGAAAGGAGCGATTATAGAGGGGCCGCTTGGGCCTGTCAAACCACCCAACTTGTCATCCTGAGGGCCACTCCTCTCGCCCGAAGGATCTCTGGGAGATCCTTCGCCCCCGCGTCTTGCTGTCGCAGGACAGCAGCAGGGGCTCAGGATGACACGCGCTCCTGTGGCAGACGGGAGCGAGCGTCCCCGAGGGACATGTTGGGACGAGCCCTGCATCCCGGCAGCCGTGAAGTCGGACAGCCCCTTTAGATTTCGACTTGGAAGGTCTTGTCGAGGAGGTGGAGCTCGAAGGCCTTGCGCAGGGCTTCTTCCTTGACCCACGCCAGGCCGGTCTTCAGGTACAGGGAATAAATGTCGAGGAACTCGTCTCGTTTGCGGGTAAGCTCCCGCTTGCGCTCGCCCGAGAGCGGAAGGTCATGCGCCTTGGAGATCTCGGTCTCTTTCTTCATGCCGGATATCCTCCCCAATGGCTTCAGGCCGCCTGCGATCCTTTTCCCCACAGCGGCAGGTGAAACGTGGGGTCGAGCTTCTGAATCTCGCGGCTGATCTCGCCCATCTCGCGCAACAACTTTCCGTCCCGTGTTCTGCGGTGTGCCAGGTACAGATCGAGGAGCCGGTCATACGCAGCGCGAAGCCGCTCCTCCTTCTCATAGGAAGACAGGTCGATCACGAAGCGCTTGAATTCCACGTCTTCAAAGTGGTTCATGAACGTGAAGTAATCCCGGCGCACGAGGCGCAAGAGGTCCCGGTAAAAGAGGAAGTCCTTGGCGAGCTTGCGCAGCACTTCCCCCACCGCCGTCTCGCGCTTGTAGATGCGGCGGTTGAACTCCCGCGCCTGCTCGTAATAGGACTGCGCTGTCTTGGCGTGGTGTACCTCCGTCTTCCTCAGAATGGCGGGCAGGTGCACGGCCTCCGTGCGGAAAATGCCCTGATCGACCAGCAAGTGATCGGCGTTGACCTTATAGATGAAGTACTTCACGTAGGGGTCCCGGCTCTCTTGAAGCAGCGTCAGGATATCGCTTGAGTTGGCGCAGCGGTAGCGGGTGGCAAGCTCCTGGTAGCGGGGCGTGGACACGGCAAACAACAGGTGAGCGAGGTAGATATTGACGTCCTCATCCTCATGACACCGCTCGTCGTCTGGATGATGGTTCACCTTGGTCTGCAGCAGGGAGTGCAGCAGGAAACTGATTGCCGATTCCTTCTCTTCCTTCGAGATGTCGTAGTACAGGGGATCGGGTTCCATATGTCCTTGCATCCTATATAGCCTTCGTTAGTCCTTTTTATATCTTGCTAGTACAGGGACTTAATTGATACTCCATCGAAAAGCTAGCACTCCCCCAGGGCTTTGTCAAACAGCCCGGGAATCCTCGAGTTTTAGATTCTATTGAGGAATATTTCTGTAAGCTGTTTATATGCCTTGGGTTGGAAGCGCAGCATTGCTGGGGATAACTTGTGGATTCAAGTTTTCAGGGGGACAGCCGATAACAAAAAAGTCCGCAGAGCAGACCTTCGGTGCTCAGGCGGCTATGCATTCTCATGAAGCGCAACGATGCTTACAGCAGCAAGGAGGAGCGAGCCATGAACCTCTTTGAGCTGATCCAAATCTTCCTGATGGTGCTCGTTCTGGTCGTGCTCAGCTACATCGACTGAGCCGACTGGCTGCGAGCCCCCGGCCTGCCGTACCGCTTTACCTCACGCAAGAAGTGTAACGACTTCAGTTGACGCTCAACCCGCCACTCGACGAACGTATCCAGCGCGTGCCCGAGTTCTCCCGCCAGAACGCTCGACCACTGAAGCCGCTCCCCTCCCCGTTGCGTTCCACGGGCCGCTACATGACGCAGCACATTGAGGGCGCCCGGCGTCATGCCGAAGGCGCCGGCTCGCGCGCCGTGCGCCGCGCACAGCACGCCTCCTGAGCGCGCGCTGAACGCCACCCGAGCGCGCCCCTCCGATCCACGCACCTCACACCCGCATTCCGAGCAGCGCCCGAGTTCGGGCAAATAACCAGCCGCACGCAGCGCCCTCACTTGAAAGAGCCGGACGGCGCGCTCCGGCTGCCCGAGGTCCAGCTCCTCCAGGGCCTCGCGAAGCTCCTCATAAAGTCCCTCGTGAGGGTCCTGAATCTCGAGGATCGTGTCCAAAAGCTCCGCCACGTAGCAAGCCCACCCGTAGCGCTCGATCTCGCGCACCCAATGGGCCCTCAGGCAAATAGGGCTCGCTTCCGAGATCAAGTGCATCCCGCTCTGGAAGTGCGCGTAGAAAACCAGGTCAATCTCCGAGAGGGGCTCGAAGCACGAGAGGTCGCGCGAGTTGAGTTTACGCACGCCCTTGACCAGGAAAGCCGCCTTGCCGAAGTCCCGGGTGAAAATCATCACCCTCAAGGATGTTTCCCGGAAGGGCTGACGGCGCAGGACAATGCCGGAAGTTTTCAGGATAGCCATCGTTGCACCAACCCTCTTTTCTCCGCCCATGCAAGCACCCGTTGCTCCTCCCGCGCCAGGCGCCGTCGCTCGGAGGCAGGATGGTCCCTGAATCCCTCCAGGTGAAGCAAGCCGTGAATCACGTAAAGCGCGATCTCCCGCTCGACGGTCGAAGCGAAACGCGCCGCCTGCACGCGTGCCCGGTCGGCCGAGATCACGACCTCTCCCGCCCCCTCGCCGTACGGAAAGGCCAGCACATCGGTGAAACGCGGGTTGTGATGGTATTGCTTGTGGAGGGCCGCCAGGCGCCGGTCTGTCACGAAGGCAAGGCTCACCTCACGGGTCCGGGCGCGGCGAGCCCGGAGCACGGCGCGGGCGAGCGCCTTAATCCGGGCCCGCGGAGGGAGGCGGCGACTTTGGAGATTGCGAACCTCGACGCGAACGCTCCGCGCCGGTCGGTTCGCTCTCGCGGGTCGGGTAGGCAACACGGCGGTGGTAGATCCCCACAAGGCTTCGCACGAACACTTCGGCAATGCGGTTGAGCTCGGTCATCGACAGATCGCATTCCGAAAGCTGTTCGTCCACAAACTTGTCGTTGATCACGCGGCGCACCATCTGCTCGATGGACTCCGGCGTGGTATCTTTCAGCGAGCGCGAGGCGGCCTCAACCGAATCCGCCAGCATGACAATCGCCGATTCCCGGCTCTGGGGCTTCGGTCCGGGGTAACGGAACTCGTCGATCGAAACGATCTCATCGGGCTTCCTTTGTTCGAGGGCTTTTCGGTAAAAGAAATACACGGGCGTCGTGCCCACGTGCTGACTGATGAATCCCTTGATGACGTCCTTCAGCTTGTACTGCTTGGCGAGCTCGAGGCCGTCCTTGATGTGGCTCGTGATGATGAGCGTGCTCATGCGCGGGCTCAAGCGCTCGTGCTTGCTCTCGGTGCGCGGGGTCTGGTTCTCGATGAAATACTCGGCTTTCCCGAGCTTGCCGATGTCGTGGAAGTAGGAGCCCACGCGCGAAAGCAGCGGGTTGGCGCCAATCTCCATGGCGGCGGCCTCACTGAGCTGGCTCATGACCAGGCTGTGGTGGTACGTGCCGGGCGCCTCGACGCTCAGGCGCTTGAGCAGCGGGTGGTTCAAATCCGACAGCTCCATCAGCGTGATGTCCGTGGCCAGGTTGAACGCGTGCTCGAAAAAGTAAATCCCGAAAAACAGGTACACGGTGCTCACGACAAGGCCGTTCGCCAGGCCGTAGAGCCCCGCCTGCGCGGGGTTCGCAAGCCCCGTCAGGACGGCATAGGCAAAGAGCACCACAAAGTTCACAGCGCCCACGAGCACGCCGACCTTCAGGAACTGCGAGCGCTTGCGCAACCCAACGGTCGCGTACGTGCCCACGAGACTGCCGGCAAACGTCAGCACGATGACGTCCGGGCTGAAGCGCGACAGCACGGCGTTGAAGATGGAAAAGAGAATGGCGGCCAGCACGCCGAGCCGCGGCTTCAT